>JACQRY010000032.1 GCA_016206275.1 Nitrososphaerota archaeon | reverse complement strand
TAAGGCAAAAACGCTGTCCGATTAGACCGATTAATGCCATGCTTGAATCAATTAGACTGCATCAGGCTAGATCTGCCTAGGAAGGCTCATGCGACGCCGAGGTCGACCTGGAACACCGGCTTCGCGGCCAGCAACTTAGCTCTTCTCGCTTCCAATGGTTGTTTGTTCAGCTCTATCGCGTATTTTATGGATTCAATGATCTTCACGTATCCCGTGCATCGGCAGAGGTTGCCGCCAATAGCCTCCTTTATCTCGTCTTCACTGGGACTAGCATTCTCCGTCAGCAGAGCCTTAGCGGACATGATGAATCCAGGAGTGCAGTAACCACACTGGAATCCACCCTTAGCCACAAAAGCCTCCTGAAGAGGGTCGAGGAGACCGTCCTCACCTTCTAATCCTTCGATCGTAACAATCTTCTTGCCGCCTGCTCTGAATGCCGGATACATACATGAATAGTAGGCTTTGCCGTCGACTATGACTGTGCATGAGCCGCAACCCCCAAGATCACATCCTCGCTTTGTCCCGGTGAAACCAAGGTAGTCCCTTAAGACCCTGTTTAGACTATCCGCGGGAAGAATCTCCACCGCATACTCCTTCCCGTTTATGTTCAAGTTAACTTCGAGCTTCTTGACCATGCCTGATTCACCCTACCCTGAGCCCCTCTTCTCCTTCAAAGCCACAAGCACCTTCTCCGCGGTAACCGGCAGATCAGGAATGCGAACTCCTATCGCATCATAGACCGCGTTACCGATGGCCGCCGGAGTGGGCAGCATAGGCCCTTCACCTATACCCTTCGCCCCAAAAGGGCCATCCGAGAACGGGGAGCCTCCCCAGCTAACCACGATCTCAGGCGCATCTTTGGACCCAGCGATCTTATAGTCAGCCAGCTCAGCGTTGACCAGCCCGCCATCCTCAAAGACCAAATCCTCGAACAGCGTATTGCTGAAAGCCATGAACGCCGAGCCCTGCACCTGACCCTCAAAGAGAAGCGGGTTCAAAACTGTGCCAGGATCCACCGACACGGCGATCTTAAGTATCTTTATCTGGCCAGTCTCAATGTTAACGGCAACCTCCGCCGCGGTGGAAACCACATCGTAGAACGAGCACGCCCTATCAGTCGTGCATTGGCCGTCTTCTGCTCGAAGAGGCCCGGATTCCTGAAACCATGTAGCAGCGCCAATAAAGTCTCTCACCGGCGCGAAGGCCCCTCCACGGCTCACACCTTTCATGAAAAGATCATCTATCTTCATGGCCTTCTTCGGATCCTTCGCCGAGTAGACCTTCTCCTCCCGGACGTCCAGCTCCATCCTGTCGACGCCAAGTACTCCAGCTGCTCTTTCCACAATCTGCTTCTTCAAGTCCAAGGCGGCCAGTCTAACAGCGTTCCCATCATTGTAAGTCTGTCTGGAAGAGAAGCCTCCGTCTGAGAAGGGTGTAAAGTTGGTGTTAGGCATAGAAACCCTGATCTTCTCGAGGGGTATCCTGAGAACCTCCCCAGCGATCTGCGCCAAAATAGTTTGGGCACCTGTCCCCATATCTATAGTGCTGACGAATGCGTCAAGGAAGCCGCCAAAAGAATACTTCACCATTGCCGATGACGCGGTAGGCGCGAAGCTCCATTTGTGGCCAGATGCAACTCCCTTGCCGAACCTCCATGGGCCATCAGGACTCCGCTTCTGCCCCCAGCCGATCAGCTCCTTGGCTTTCCTCAGCATATTCTTGTGCTCGGCGCTTCGCATAGTTTCACCTATCACATTCTTGTCCCCTTCTTCAACCAGGTTCCTAAGTCTGACTTCAACGGGATCCAGCCCAAGCCGCTCCGCTATCATGTCCATCTGGGACTCTACGGCCCAGTTCACCTGCCCCGCACCAAACCCCCTGTAAGGGCCTCCAGGCACTCGATTGGTGTAAACCCTATACGCATCATAATGGAAGTTGTCAACCTTATAGTGCGAGAACCCGCAGTTGCTAGTCTTAGTTTCGTTGACACCCATTCCTCCAGAGTATCCTCCCCCAGAGATGATGCTAGTCATCTTTCTAGCAACAATTCTACCGTCCCGGGTTACACCATCCTTTATGTGAACTGTGAAGGGCTGCCTCACATAAGAGGCTTCGAAGACCTCTCTTCTGGAAAAAGCGATTTTCACAGGTCTCCTAGTCTGCTTGGCTAGAGCCACTGTTATGGGCGCGACTACTGACACAAGTTTGTTGCCAAACCCGCCGCCCACGTGGGGCACTATCACGTTAATCTTGTCTAGAGGAATCTGAAGAGCCTCGCTGATCTCGTTTCTAAGCATGTAAGGATGCTGGGTGGACTCCCAAATTGTTATGCCGCCATTCGGCTCCACTCTGGCCATGCTGACAATGGGCTCCAGATGAAACGCGTGAACCATATTGATGCGAAAACTGTTTTCAACGATCTGATCGCACTTTTCGAAACCCTTCTCCACATCACCCTTCCTCACCTTGAAGTAGGCATGCAGATTAGGTATTCCCAGCTCGGCGCCAAGATACTTGACGGTATAAGACTTGAAGTCTGGGTGAATCACTACAATAGGCTCCTTTTTCATCGCTTCCTCCGGGTCGAAGATGGCTGGAAGCTCTCTATACTCTACATCTATTAGATCCAGAGCTTCCTCTGCGATTTCAGGGGTTTCAGCAGCCACTGCTGCCACGGGTTCTGCTACATATCTAACTCGGTCTACTGCAAGTACAGGTGTGTCTTTTACAAGTACTCCTCTTCGTGTGTTGGGCACGTCTCTGCCGGTGATGACTGCTCTGACTCCTTTGAGCTTCAAGGCTCGACTGGTGTCGATGCTTACTATCTCCGCGTGGGGCTTGGTGCTTCTCTTGATCTTACCGTAAAGCATGTTGGGGACCTTGAGATCATGAGTGTAGATAGCTGAGCCAGTAACCTTCTCTCGGCCATCCAAACGGGTGACTGGTTTACCCACCAGATAGTATGGTTCGGTCTCGTAGCGCTGCTCTTCCTTCAGCATTCCTATCGCCTCACCTTCGATTCAGCCTTCTGGACACAGTCTCTGACCAAGACCGGGATCACCATCTTCTTGTATTCCGATGACCCGTGAATAGATGACGCTGGCTCGAAGTCCGCAGCAGCCTTAGCAGCCTTGCCGACTGTCTCCTGATCAAGCTTTGA
This sequence comes from Nitrososphaerota archaeon, assembly GCA_016206275.1. Lineage (GTDB taxonomy): Archaea > Thermoproteota > Nitrososphaeria > Nitrososphaerales > JACQRY01 > JACQRY01. The sequence continues at coordinate 10,902 of JACQRY010000032.1, read as the reverse complement.
ACCTGCCAAGATCTTCTGTGTCTCAGCGCATTCCCTGAAGGTTGAGCCAACACCGCCGAGCCAAACGTTGGCAGACTCGCATCTACCCGATGCGTCTATCTGAACAGCAGCCGCCACGTTAACCAAAGCAAGATCCGACGCCGTTCTTCCCAGCTTCATGAAGGCTGCCCCTGAAGCCTTGTCCACTCTGGGCACAACAACCTCAGTCAAAAGTTCGCCCGGCTCCAAGGCCAAAGTGAGAAAATCCAAAATGAAGTCTTTCAACAGTAGTTCCCGTTGACCATTCTTCTTGCGGAGCTTCACCTTGGCATTCAAAGCAAGTAGGCTCGTAGGCAGATCGAAGAACGGCATCCCCGCGCATATTTCTCCTCCCACTGTGGCCACGTTTCTAATCTGCGTCGGAGTAATTTCTTGGGCTGTCTCCGCGACGACGCTATGCCTAGGGTTTCCAAGTAGCAGTTTGGACTGGGCCAGCTCCGTCAGGGTCACTGTTGCTCCAATGTGTATGCCATCCTTCTGCTCTTCAACATTGCCAAGCCCTACTTGAGTGATGTCTACGAGGGTCTTAACGTCTACTGCAAGTCCTCGCGACGCGATCTCGAATATCATGGTGTTCCCTGCCATCACGCGGGCTGTATCGGGGTGCTCCGCGAGGATCGAGAGAACCTCGTCCACATTCTTTGGAACCAAGATGTCTTCAGGGCGATACATTGACAGACGAGTTTTTCCTGTGCATTAGTTAAGGTTGTCGTCGATCATTGTCAACTGATGATTCTTTCTATTTCGATAGTTCATGTCGTTCGATAGAAGGATGAAAATACGCTTAATAAGCTGAAAACGCGGTTGGGTTTGCTATGCCTTTCATCGACATGCGACAATTCATCGATGTTCTCCAGTCGCAGGGCGATTTGAAGGTTGTTGAGGGTGCAGACTGGGATCTCGAGATCGGTACCATAACTGAGCTGGCTTGTCAGAAAGAGGCTCACGCGATGGTGTTCGATAAGATCAAGGGCTATCCTGCTGGATACAGAATAGCTGTGAACCTGCTTTCGACTCACCGGCGAGCCTTGTTGGCGTCTGGGCTTCCGCAGGGCTTGAGGGGGCTGGAGATTGTGAAGGCTTGGAAGGAGCGGTTGAAGAAGTACAAGCCTGTGCCTCCAAGAAAAGTGTCTGAGGGCCCGTTATTCGAAAATGTGTTCAAAGATGAGCAGGTGAACCTGTGGAAGCTTCCGTCCCCCAAGTGGAATGAGAAGGACGGTGGACGGTACTTGGGGACTGGCTGCATGGTGATTACGAAGGATCCTGACGAGGGCTGGGTTAACATGGCGCCCTACAGGGTTATGGTTCACGACGAGAAGACCACCGGTCTCTACATTGCGGCTGCTCACCACGGGCGGGTGATGATGGAGAAGTATCACGCTAGAGGGCAGGATGCTCCTGTTGCAGTAGCCTTCGGACAGGAAGTGGCTACGTACATTGCTTCGACTTATCCTCTTCCATGGGGTCAGTCTGAATACGAGTTCGCGGGTTTCCTAAGAGGTGAACCTGTTGAAGTCGTAGAGGGGCCAGTCACCGGGATACCTATTCCTGCTACGGCTGAGATAGCGATGGAAGGGTTTGTGCCTCCCCAGAGCAAGGAGACGCGTATAGAGGGGCCTTTCGGAGAATGGCCTGGCTACTATGCTCATGGGGCGATGCCTGAGCCTGTCGTGCACGTGAAGGCGCTTTATCATCGCGACGACCCCATTATCTTTGGTGCTCCTCCTCGTCGGCCGCCTTACCCTTTTGATCTTGCTGGTCGCGGCGCGATTAGGGCTGCTCAAGTGTGGGAAGAGATGGAGCGGGCTGGTGTAACTGGGGTCAAAGGCGTCTACAAGCTTGAGTCTGGAGGCATTCATTTCATTACTGCAGTTTCGGTTAAGCAGCTTCATCAGGGCCATGCGAACTGGGTTGCTAGCGCAGCTGCCAGCGTTAAGACAGGTGCTCCGCTAACCAGGATAGTGATTGTTGTTGACGAGGATATTGACCCGTCGAATATTTACGATGTTATGTGGGCTGTGGCTACGAGATGTGACCCTGAGGAGGCGGTTCAAATCGTTAAAGGGGTTTGGAGTAACGAGCTGGATCCTATGATTTCGCCGGAGAAGAAGGCTAAGCACGATTATACTACTTCAAGGATCATTATCAATGCTTGTCGTCCCTATCGTTGGATGAATGATTTCCCTCCTGTGGTTGATGCCAGTCCTGAAATTAAGAAGAAGACTTTGGAAAAATGGGCCTCCCTGTTCGAGGGTGTCCCTAAGCAAGCTTAAAGCTCTAACCGCCTCTATCTGCTGGTATGTTAATGTAGATGGCTTAGTGTTGTCAATATTCCTGTAATTCTGTGAGCGAGAGAAGAAAGAGACAGACAGAGATACACCTTTCCATATGTTAAGAGAATATATTCCAATAAGTCCGTAACTATGATGCCATTTGGATGAATGGCGTCGCTGCGCGAAGTATTTTGCTTTCGGCCTTGCGTAAATGCTCTTCGTATGTGGAGCGGGGTACCCCTAGTCTTCTAGCTATCTGTTCTGTGGTAATCTTCTTTGGGAGGTTATAGTAACCGCTATCTAACGCTATCAGAAGTGCCTGTAACTGTTTTTTTGTCAACTCGCTCAGAAGACTGTTCTTCGCGGCCAAGAACGCGTCCTTCCCTGCATGAGGAGTAATTGTTCTCCGTGAAAGTATCTCTAACGTGCTAAACTTTGTAAGGCTGAAGAACATATCCTTGAGGTCCCTCTGCCTGAAGGCTATGACTCGGTACCTCTCCCACCCATCGGTATAGATCGTGGGCGGTATTTCCAAGCAGTTGCACTTGTCAATTACCCGATTGACCGAAGCCCTCCCCCGCATGCAATCACAGCGATCTATCACTATCTGCATATGTGTTCCACTAGAAATTCTACGGGCGGTTCTTATCCCATCAGACGTCGCCATGATCTCAAAGTCCCCTTGGATGCCCCGTAGTTGTTCTGGGTTCTCGCAGGAAATCTCCAAGAAATGTTTACCGTAGTTACACCACATAGCCATTACTGCGGTTGGATGACGCCTTGAAAGGTCGTTGTAAGGGCACTTATGCTGAAGCCTGAAAGTTACCTCCGAAAGACCCATGATCAATTTGGTAATGAAGGTTTGATATAAAAGACATACCGTGGTACGACGGCATGATCGCACCAATAGCCTTGCCCAGCGTTTGACAGTACAATCGATTTGTCATACCGTTGACGGTACACTTGTTCAGTGATGAGCATGGAAGCGACGCAAGCAATCTCTAAGAGAGAAGCCGCTGGTCTTACTGAGCCTCAAAGGCAGATGCTTAAAGTGATAAGAGAAAGAAGATCTGTTGGACTTGATGAAATAGAATCGCATCCCAAAGAGATTCGTTATCTTATCACCAAGGGCTGGCTGCGATTAGCTGTGACTCAACATGCCTGGGGTATAGATTTCAGGCTCGAACCCGGCCAGAAACTAATTACCGAACAAGTCTAATCTATGATAGCTCCGTTAGGACGCTATTTTAGTTGTCTAATGTTCTTGGCTAGGACTTCGAACATGGTGAGACCTTTCCTTACTGTTGCGTTGATTGCTTGATCTCCTTTCTCTTTTGTAGCAAGCTTGGGGTCTCCGTAGCTGGGGACTCCTAGGACTTGGCTGTAGATTCTGGCCCCGACTGACTGCAGCTCTTTTTCTGCTGGTGTGAAAGGTCTGCTATGTTCAACCGCTTTATCCATCTTTAGTAGCTTGGCCCCCTTGCTGGCCATGATGAGCGATGTTTCCGATTCGCCGCCGTGACCAGGTTTTGTGAAGAGTTAGCTTCGCAGGTCGCTGGCTGCGGTCCAGAGTTCTAAGACTCCTACAGCCGCGCCAGTCTTCCCCCATATCTGGAAGACTGCCGTTTCCAAGGCTGCGCTGTTGCCGAAGTGCCCGTTTACAAAGATGATTCTTCTGACGCCCTGCCTTGCCAGCTCAGTACCTATCTCAGTGTACAGGTCGATGAGGGTTTTCACGCTGATGGATATGGTGCCTGGGAAGACTGTTTGATCATAGACCATTTTGCAGCACCCGTATTTCAAAGTGGGGAGTAGAAGCGCATCGGTTTGCTCTGCTAGCCGCTCCGCGATTTCCTCGCAGATATAGTTGTCAAAGCCCAGCGGTCCGTGGGGGCCATGGACTTCGATGACGCCTATGGGGACTACGGCCTTATCGGTTTGCTTAACAGCATCCCCGAATTCTTCAAACGTCATTTCCTCTACAATTCTCTTCAAGGTGGACCCACAACCGATGCTGCAAGATAAAAAGCCTTCCCACGAGAACCAGATCTTTACATAACGTTTTCAGAAGGTTTGCGTAAGATTAGAGGAATAGCTTCGATCCTACCTCGTAGACTTTTATGAAGCCTCCAACGATCTGCACAACGAGTCTGATACATCTTGAAAAAAGGCACCAAGACCAGTAGCTTCGGCTCATCTAAACGCGAAAGTCATGATTCCTCCATCTTCTACAATAGGCGCCTATATCGTGGCGCCGACCTGCGCCAGAAGCATCTGGAAGTAGAGAATCAAATTCCATTTGGACTACTTGACAAGGTGTTGTGTCAAGATGCATGCGATATGAGTAACATTCCCGATTCAAGTGTTCATCTCCTGGTTACCTCTCCACCATACAATGTGGGGAAAGACTATGACGAAGATCTAAATATGATCCAATATTTGAAGCTGTTGAGACAGGTCTTCACTGAGACACATCGCGTGCTGGTCTCTGGAGGAAGAGCCTGCGTCAACATCGCCAATGTCGGCAGGAAGCCCTACATTCCCTATCACAAGTTTGTGATAGATGCCATGATGGATGTGGGTTTTCTTATGCGGGGAGAAATTATCTGGAATAAGGACGCTGGAGCAGGAGCATCGACAGCTTGGGGGAGCTGGCGCTCGCCCTCAAATCCAACCTTAAGGGACACCCATGAATACATACTGGTCTTCTCTAAACACAAGTTCTCCAGAGAGCAAAAAGATAGAGAGTCAACAATAACACGTGAAGAGTTCCTCGAGTACACCAAGAGCGTTTGGACGTTTTCCCCAGAATCTGCTCGGAGAGTGGGTCATCCAGCTCCTTTCCCCGTCGAACTGCCTTACCGATGCATCCAGCTATACACGTTTAGAGGGGAAGTGGTTCTTGACCCGTTCTCCGGTTTAGGTTCTACGTGCGTAGCTGCCCTCAAGACAGGTAGACACTTCATAGGACTAGATGTTGACGGTAGCTATGTGGAGAAGGCTAGACAGAGGATTCGTCAATTTTCAGGCTCTACGTCGAACCTTTGAGCATGGAGTCGTTGACGCTGAAGCCCAATCCTGGTGCGTCAGTGATCCTGGCTGCTCCTCTATCGAGTATTAGGCCGCCTTCACCTATGTCGCTTCTAAGTGTGTAGTGGTGTTGAGCGACTCCTGAGCCTGACAGCATCAGATTGGGCAGGCTTAGAGCCAGGTGGGTTGACGCAGTATTCGAGAGCTTAGATTCACCGGGGACGCCGTCAACTCTGCAAACAATTCCCGCTGACTCTGCTGCTGTTGCTATCTTCTTAGCTTTCAACAAACCTCCACACTTCATCAGTTTTATGCACAGGATGTCTGCAGCCCTCGTTCTGATCAGTTTCTCAGCATCCTCTACTGTGTGGCATGTTTCGTCAGCGCAGATAGGAGCGTCAACAGCCTCTCTGACTTCTCTAAAAGCCTCTACTCCGCCCACAGGCTCCTCGAAGATGATGTTGCGAAACACTTGCAGAGCCCTTATGGATTCGATAGCTTCCTTAACGTTCCAAGCTCTATTGGCGTCTGCGACAAGAATAACGTCATCACCTACTGCCTCCCTGATAGCCATGACTCTACTGATATCGTTCTTCAAGCCCGTAGCTACTTTCACCTCGAAGGCTCGGAACCCTTCCTGCACCGCCTTAGCAGCCATCCTAGCCATCTCCTCAGGCTTGTCGATATACTTCATCCCAAGATTGAAATCTGTGTAGAACTCGTTCCTGAACAATCCCCCCAACATACTGTTAACAGGAGCCTCAACCGCCTTACCCAGCAGATCGTATACAGCCATGTCTATAGCAGCCTTCGGAGCAGTGTTGAACGCCAACGCTCTATCCATCATGTAATGTATCTTCTCCAAGTCGAACGGATTCTGTCCGAGCACGGTCTCACCGAGAAAACGCAGCGCTTCCTTCAACGTGCCTTGAGTAGCCCCCAGATAACGTGGAACCGGGGTTGCGCTCCCATAGCCGACGAGCCCATCATCAGAAACCACTTTCACTACAACGTTTTTGGCGCTAGTCACGTTCATTCTGCTTACAAAGTCGTCTCTAAACGGGAGATCTACTTCAAAGATGTCGATCTTCGCTATTCGCATTTCATAGAATCGTCTTCAGCCGATTATTTAAGAGAAGCTTTTTCACAGAAACTCAAGATCTTATTGTTAGGAGGTCAAACAGCTCCACAATAGAGCCAAATCCTATGCCACTGGCAATCGTAAAACCTCTTTAGATAAAACTCAAATACTTATCCTATCCCCGTTTACCTGATAATCATTTGAGTGAGAAGACAGAAAGCCTTGCTGGGGTCGTCTATGAATGCGTACGATGTGGAACCAAAGTCAACGCCGATGAGCTAGCCAAGTTGCCCGAAATCAAATGCATCTGCGGATACAGAGTTCTAAAAAAGACTAGGCCACCGGTGGTCAAGCAGCTAAAAGCAGTTTGATATTCGCCTAATGTCGAATAAGAAAATGGTCTTTCGCCAAATAGTTTAATTGCCGCTATCTACGGAAGCTGAGATTCAGGTTGAAGACTCATTACGACGTAGGCATAGCAGGCTACGGCGTCTATTTACCGTTATACCGTCTGCCTACAACGGAGATCGCGAGAGTCTGGAAGGGCGGCGGCGCAGGACCCAACAAGGAGAAGGCCGTGGCATCTATCGACGAAGACTCCTCTACAATGGCTGTTGAAGCCGCAAGACGAGCAATGGACATGGCGGAAGTATCCCGATTAGGCGCCATCTTTGTGGGAACCGAATCAAAGCCTTACGCCGTCAAGCCCACCAGCACCATCGTAGCCCAAGCTTTGGGTCAACACTTTGTTCTAGCCTCAGACATGGAGTTCGCCTGCAAGGCCGCCACTGAAGCTATACAAGTAATCAGAGGACTGGTGGGATCAGGGATGATACAAAACGGATTAGCCATTGGTGTAGACACAGCTCAGGGTAGACCTGGCGACGACTTGGAATTTACTACAGGCTCGGGTGCTGCGGCCTATGTCCTCTCAAGAAGCAGTCCCGAAACCCTGGCCACCGTGGAGGCAGGAGTCTCATACGTTACTGATACAGGTGACTTTTGGCGGAGACAGAACGAGAAGTATCCTAGACACCTGTCCCGTTTCACCGGTGAACCAGCTTACTTCCATCATGTTGAAACATCAGTAAAACAGCTCTTTGAAGCCTACGGTCTAAAGGCGAGTGACTTTACATACGCGGTGTTTCATCAACCCAACCCCAGGTTTCCCGTTGAAGTAGCCCATAGGTTAGGCTTCAAAGCTGAACAGATCAAGACGGGCCTGCTGAACCCCATGATTGGCAATACATATTCTGCCAGTTCACCTATGGGGCTTGCCGCTGTCCTTGACGAAGCCAAGCCGGGCGACAGGGTGATGATCGCGTCCTTCGGCTCAGGTGCTGGAAGCGATGCCTTCGCCCTTAGGGTAACTGATGCAATCGAAAAGAAGCGGAAGAAGGCCGTTAAAGTAGCTGACCTTATTTCCAAGAACACTAAGATTGATTATGCCACCTACGCCAAGTTCAGGGGAAAATTCACGAAGTAAAGGTGACTAAACAAGAAAATGCGACGAGTGTACGTTGCTTCGGTAGGCTACACCACGGTTGGCGACCATTGGAACAAATCGATTCTCGACTTGGCTGTAGAGTCAGGCTTCAAAGCTCTTGCCGGGGCTGCTAAGATCAAGCCTGAGCAACTAGTAGTAGGAAACATGTTTTCAGGGCTCTCATCGAGGCAGGAGCATCTTGGAGCGCTGGTGGCAAACGGCTTAGGGCTGACGGGGCTTCCCGCGTTCAAGGTGGAGGCTGCCTGCGCCTCAGGAGGCATGGCTTCTCTAACCGCCTTCAACATGATCAGATCTGGACAGATTGATTCTGCTCTTGTGCTAGGGGTTGAGAAGATGAGAGACTTGGACCCTGGGGAAATTTCTCAAGCCCTATGCACCGCGGAGAGTGCGGAGTACACCCAGTTCTTCGGTGCCAGTTTCGTTTCTCTTAACGCTATGCTGGCTAGGCTCTACATGTATGAGTTCGATGTAACAAGAGCCGATTTGTCAGCTTTTCCAGTGATCGCGCATCGGAACGCGGTGCATGCTCCCCATGCGCAGTTCAGAAAGGAGATTTCGTATGAGGATGTTGCTAGATCGATGATAATCTCTGATCCTTTGAGGCTGCTTGACTGCGCGCCTGTTGGTGATGGCGCAGCAGCCATGCTCTTGGTTAGCGAGGATGTCGCCGGGGATGTGAATGGTCCTCTGGTGGAGATAGCTTCAGCTGAGTCGGCTACTAACCGTTTCTCTTTTTATGAGAGGGATGATATGTTGGATTTCGCTGCGACAAAGCTTGCGGCCCACAAAGCGTTGAAGTCATCAGGATTAAGCATAAGTGATGTGGATTATTTGGAAGTGCATGATGCTTTCTCTGCAGTGGCATCTTTAAGCGTGGAAGCCTTGGGGTTGAGTAAGAGGGGTCAAGGAGCTAGGGATGCGAGGGAAGGTAAGTATGATTGTGACGGTGGTTTGGCAACGAACTGCTTCGGAGGTTTGAAAGGGCGTGGCCATCCTGTTGGCGCTACAGGAATATACCAAATTGCTGAGACCTATCTTCAGCTTACCGGTAAAGCAGGGGAAAACCAGGCAAAAGACGTCTCAGTAGGATTGGCCCAGAACATTGGCGGAGTCGACACCACAGCCGTGGTTCATGTACTCAAGAGGAACTGACACGCGTTGAGTATATCGTATTGGCGACTGAAGGACAGGTATTACCGTCTAATCGGAGTAAGCTGCGAAGACTGTAAATCCGAGTTCTTTCCACCTGTCCACGTTTGCAGACGCTGCGGCTCACGTAAATTGGTTGACAGAGACATGCCGAGGACAGGAAAAATAGTTACTTACACCGAGCTAAGAGAGACTTTGGCTGGCTTCGAAGATCAAGAGCCCATGTTACTATGCATCGTCCAGCTCGAGAACGGAGTCAAGGTTCTGGGGCAGATCGTTGACACGACCGTAGAAAACTTGAGCATCGGGGACAAGGTTAAAGCAGTGTTCAGGAAGATTCAGGAACACGGCTCATCAGGACAGATCTTCTACGGATACAAGTTCGTCAAAGCATAGAAACCTATGTGTGCGACACTTGAGTAAACCAGTCAGTCGGAATCTCTCTGCCTAAGCCTTTCTTCATCGCCTCATCGTAGACCGCTTTAGCTGTAGCTGCGAATTCTATGCCCAACCCCGTAGTCTTGACAAACATCGTTATCTGCTGATCGTTTTCCCTTCCCTTGAAGTCTCCTTTCAAAAGACTAGGTAACGTACCCATCCTCTCCTTGATATTCTCATATGGTTGCAGATTGTGGACGGGTGAAAACTTCTCCGTGTCACCGGAAGCCCTAACTTCGCCTTTCTGTAGATGACTTATGACTGCTATTTCGGCCCGTCTCCAAGCCGCTTCATCTAACTCGCTTTGAACTATGCAGCCAGCATGCTGCCCCTTCTCCATCCAATCGCCTTTAACCACTGGTTGCCTAGAGCTGGTTGCAACAGCAACAATATCCGTGTCTCTAACAGCTTCTCGAGGTTCATCAACTGGGACAACATCCAAACCTGTCTTCTGCCTCATCTGCTCGCAGAAGGCTCGTTGCTTAGAGGAAGTTGGGCTGTAAACCCTGACTCTCTTGATGCCTCGAATAGCAGCTATAGCTGGGATCTGGGCGCCTGCCTGCCAACCAGCGCCGAACAAGCCTAGATTCTCAGAATCGGCTCGAGCCATGTATTTGGCGGCTACTCCACAGGTGGCGGCAACTCTCATACGGCCTATTTCCCCATCATTCATGATCGCCAGAAGCTCACCTGTCTCTACACTGTAAAGATAGATGATACCTACGTAATGTCCACTAGGAGTAATCGGAACCTCCAATTGCTTTAACACGCCACCTTCGCTTCTCCACGCGACTTTCTCCGAGTCAATTCTCTGAGCTACCACGCCCATGCTCTGTATTCCGCCCTCCATTGTGACAAACCTGTATACTGTGTCAGCTTGCTCGGTGGGAAAGATCAAGTCTCTTCTAGTGTAAGTAGGCGCCCTTTCAAACGCAAGTTCACGGTAAGCTTCTTCGCATGCTTCTACACAGCTACTCATATTATAGAGCTGGGCGATATCCGGATCGCTTAAGATCAGAGTCATCTTCTGCCAAGAAAAGTTTCTACTGGATATAAGAGTGTCTTTCCAAGAAGATGAGAATTCCTTAATACGACAGTTATTGCGACCACTGGAAGGACGCAGAAATGAGCAGCTCGGTAGAAAAATCAGTAGCAGAGATGTTGGAGAAACCAGTGGAGGACTTCGCTAACGAAGCGGTCTTCAGCCTAGACGAGGAGACGAAGTGCTCGGACGCCGCAAGGCTTATGCAGCAGAAAGGAGTGGGAAGCATAATTGTGACTAGGAAAGGCCAAGCTCAAGGAATAGTCACAGAAAGAGACCTGGTCTACAGGCTAATAGCCAAAGGACTAGCGCCAGATAAAACCAAGCTTCAACAAGTCATGTC
>JACQRY010000006.1 GCA_016206275.1 Nitrososphaerota archaeon | reverse complement strand
TTGGCCTTCAGAAGAGCACTATGAGCCTCTTTGATGGAGGCTTCAGCTTTTGAGATTGCTTCAGCCGCAGATGCCTTAACTCGATCATCAACTTGAGCATAAACTCTTGCAATTGGGACTACAATCCCAGATAACAGTAATGCGATAAGTAATCCGCTTACTATCGTCTTCTTCAATCCAGGTATCCCTAAAGCGCATTTCTTGACGACAAGTATGTAGGCTTTGTGAAGTCGGAATATGGTCTACTGATCTGAATCCCACAAGGATCAGAGCAAGTCGGTTCAGGCCGTCTAGATTCTTCGGTAGAAGGATTCCTATAGGCGAATCTGCCACTCACCGCCTATTATGATGGGTCATTCAGATTCGTTAGGAAGAACAACCATCACCGTTGCACTAGTTCTCTTGATACCAATACTGATGTTCGGAAGCGTCTTGTCTCTAGTTCCATCAGCTGTAAAGCCTGCTGAGGCTCAAGCTCAGCTTCCTGCCAATGAGAGGAACTGGGAGAAGAAGAACCACGATGAATGGTCTTCCAACTCCAACCCTCAGAAGCAGATAACGAGGGACAATATACAGCATTTAGAACTCAAATGGGTCTATCCAATACCTGATAGCGCGGCCGCAAGAGCCACGCTAGTTGGAGTCAGCTTTGCAGCCGGCGGTGCAGAAGGTGGCGAGACTCCTCCACTTGTTGTGGATGGAATCGCCTACATGATGACCAATTACCGTCAGATTTCTGCAATAAACGCAAAGACTGGCAAAACCCTCTGGGTCTACAGGCATACCGCGAACATATCGAGAGACACTGCTGGACTTCCTGTCGTTCTTGGGGCAAGTGTGCATGTCCACGGTATTCAGTACGCTGACGGCAAGCTCTGGTTCTACGGTTGGGGGTGCAAGGTCATCGGAGTTGATGCACTGACCGGTAAGCTGGCCTACGAACTTGGGCCGATCTGCAAGGACATCCCCGGTAACAAGAATGACCCGGTAGAGAAGCACCCATTTGGGGAGGGTCTCTACAAGAATGACTGCGGCACTTCATACCCTCAATTGCTGCCAACGAGGAGAATCTTGATCGTCAACTGCTCCGGCACCGAAGGAGGGCACGGAGGCAGGTCCTTCGTAGCCGGGTACAATATTGACACTAAGCAGCTGCTGTGGAGGGCGTTCTACATGCCACCGCGCTACCCGATAGACCCTGATTACACACTGAAGCAGTGCGCAAAGGGTTGGTTCTTGGGCGCGGACTTCAAGCAGAGAGCTTCAGGCCCGACGACAGGCTGGAACGAGAATGGCCCCTACCAACGTGAAAAGAGGAATGTATACGACGTGAAGGCATGGAGCTGCGAAGAGGTTAGGCAGAAGTGCCTCGAGTGCTTGCAGAACGACTGGATCCCGGGAATGCCGAACAACTACAAGACTGGCAGCCCATGGGACGGCAAGATGGCCGGCAGTAGTGAAATTAGTTGCACTTGAGGCCAGCATGCAATAGACCTTGACACCAACATGGTATACATCGGTACTGCCCAACCCGCGCCGGACTTCAATGCTACATTAAGGCCAGGGCCAAACTGGTGTGCTAATTGCGTGATGGGCCTGGATGGCTCAACTGGTGAGATAAAGTGGTGGGTCCAGACATGGCCACACGACCCTATAGATGTTGATTGCAACCTCAATACGCTATTCGGCAAGATAGGCGATAAGAAGGTTGTGATGAAAACTTGCAAGAGCGGCATCTCTCTAGGTATGGATGCAGGAACTGGAAAGCCCCTTTGGATATATGACCCATTCTCACTACCTGATGGACTGGTAAAGAGGCCCGAAAACTTCGACTGCAGTGCTCCGCCCAATCCATTTGATCTGGGACTCTTCACATGTCTGAACCAGTTCTGTGATTCAACAGTAGGCTCGTATGAGGCTAGGAAGGCAAAGTGTGTGAACGCTGGTCACCACAACAGGTACATGATGGAATCGGATATGGCATTCGATGGCAAGACTTTCTATAGCTCGGTAATGTCAGGCCCTAACTACATAGGTAAAATCACGAACCTGCTAGGCAATCCCTCTGGAGGAATTGGGGCTGGTGGAGGCATAACGTTCCCAGTTAACTGGGACCGGGTAGAAAGCCTAGGCGATGCATTCAAGAGGAATAGTACTATCACTGCCATCGATGCGCTAACGGGACAAGTCAGATGGACCTGGTTCAGAGACGAAGGACACAGGGGAGGCATCATAGTAAGTGGTGGAGTAGTCTACACCAATGACCACAGAGGATGGTTCACGATGGTTGATGCTGAAACAGGCAAAGAGTTGGGGAGAAAGAACATCGGTTCAGCATTAACATCCCAAGTAACCATTGCAGCAGATGCAGACCAGAAGATGAAGGTTTTCGCTATATTCGGCGGAGCCCAACATAGTGTCCATGGAACCAGAGGAGTAGGAGGATCACCAATGGTACCAGGAGCAATCCTTGCATATGGATTAACTGATAAGCTACCCGAACCTCAGGTCATAACAAAAGAGGTCATCAAAGAGGTACAAGTTCCTAAGGAAGTGATCAAGGAAGTTCCAAAGGAAATCACCAAGACAGTCACTGTAGAAACGATAAGCCCGGTAAGCTACGCAGCTGTAGGCTTGGGCATCGTCATAGCCATTGTCGGTATAGTAATGGCGAATAGGGCAAGAAGGACTACAGCCTAAACTAGGAGAGAATTTCTCTCCTTCCTTTTTATTTTCCCTGCAGGGCCAAATCCAGGCCTAAAGAATATTTAATGACTAGTCTTATGCTCCCAATTTGCACTGGATGTGCAAGTACATTGTTCGAGAAACCAGCATCCTTTACATAAATCTTGGGCTTCTGATCGATGCTCTTGTGCGACACCGAGAGATTCTTGATATCCCTTAATATGTTAAGGAGCTGTTCTTGTAACTCTCAGGGAGATTTCTGTAATGCCGTATATTATGAGATAGATGCAGTGACCAACCCATCTCCCAACTAGTTATAAGAACCCAAAATACGACGCTCGACCATTAATGTTCCACAGACCCGCCAACCTAAAGGATGAAGGAAAGGACTTGACACCAAATGGTGGGGGCCCGCAGGGATTTGCAGCATTATTGTTGCTAGAATTGGGTACGTGATCTGTGGATACAATTAACCAGATTTTGAAATAACAGTAGTTAGACTTTGGGCACTCGGGCTCGCTAGCCCAGCAAGCCATTACTGCCTACAGGTACCATCACCCGAAGAGGAGGTTCAGAAAATCGACTCTTCCAAGGTGCCGTGTGTCATTTGAGTATACCTCTCTTATCCCAAGTCTCGTCATTAATGATAGATTTACACCGTCGTTGAAGTCGATTTGGTATGCTGTCATGTTGCTTGCTCCAGATATCAGATCCTCTTGGTCAAAGGACACTACTTGGAGAGACTCGTATGATAGAATCTTTTCGAGAGTAGGTTTTATGCTGCTCTGACGGCCCATTGCTTCAAGCACCCACGATACCTCGCAAAGAACCAGCGTGGATGTTAGAGTATCCTCGCCCGCGTCTATCCGTCGAAGAATGCTCCTAGCGACATCCCCAAATCTTGGATGATTCGTGATAGAATAAATGAATATGTTTGTGTCAATAAATCTCATTAGACAAATTCCTTCCTAAGTTTCTTTCTCATAAACTCCCGTGCAAGCACTTTGGGCTCGTCTATGAGCCTCTTCGGTTCAACGCTCCCATGCAGTTCTTCGGTTGGATGTGTGTATCGAGCGACAGGTATTAGGATTATCTGGTCCCCATGCTGTCTGACGATAAGGCGGTCCCCCTCCTTTACTTTGAATTTCTCCCTGAGTCTCTTAGGTAGCACAACACGGCCTTCCTTCCCTATCATGATGCTCATATTGTCGGTATTTTAGCTCAACGACAGATTTAAGGATTTTTGGCATCAAACTACAGATTTGGCGGGCCCGCAGGGATTCGAACCCTGGACCCCCGGCTTAGAGGGCCGATGCTCTGTCCAGGCTGAGCTACGGGCCCGGTGTGTTCGGGCTACCGACAAATGCCCTTCTTAATGGTTTGCTTGGATGAAGGATCTTAC
>JACQRY010000029.1 GCA_016206275.1 Nitrososphaerota archaeon | reverse complement strand
GTTTATGGCTATGCTAGTCTGACCCACAGAACAGCCCACACGATTAACATACACTTTGTCGACAACTATCTGTATGGCACCAGAATTTCTCACATGAACCGTCAACGAGTCTGGACCATTAAATTCTACGTTTTCAACCGTGATGCGTTCCTGGACCCTCTCCATCCTAGACCTTATGGCTAACGAGAAACTGTTGCGGCTCGTGGAAACCTCATTCAAACCCCAAAGCAGAACCACAGCGGCGAGGCTGGTTGTGACAAGAGTCATCATGACAACCGACAGAACGTAGCTTATTGCCTTCTTTCTCCTCTCCACTCTCTTTCTCTTAATCATGAACAGTTAACCCTCCTCTTGAACCGCAGAGTCTGCCAGTATAGGCATCCAACTGTGCATAGGAATCTTTCCATAAATAGTTTGAGGAGCCGAGATCAATGTTGCACTTAAATATCTAATCATAAGAGAGATTATCCAATATGGCAGACCCCCTGACTGATGCGGTTCTTGCATGGCTACACATATTCTCAGCCATCGGCTGGATGGGGACATCAATGTTCCTAGTCATGGTGATGTCGCCCATATTACCCACACTTTCAGCCCAGACACGTGGTGAATTAATCTTGAAGCTCTTTCCAAGAATGATAAGATTCGCAATCACTTTCGCTACCCTCACCGTTGTCCTCGGAGTTATTCTTGCCTTCTCAAAAGTAGGAGGAAACCTATCGCTCTTATCCCCAAACAATTTCTGGGGACTAAATGTCACCATCGGAGCAACAACCGCACTCCTAGCGTATATCATAGCACTAGCAATAGTGCTTCCATCAATGAGACGCGTAACAGGACTGGTTCAACAAATGCAGCAGACCCCTCAGCAAGGCCCACCAGCCCAGATGGCAACCCTCCAGAAACGCATGAAGATAGGATCGGCAACCGCTCTAGCTCTTCTTAGTCTATCACTCATATTCATGGTGGCGGCTGCAAGACTACCGCCTATATGAAGGAAAGAGCGTCCATTTCAAAAAAAGCCTAAAATCACTAAAGATGCGCGGTTTAATTTATTATAGAACTTAAGGACACTCTAGTAACTATAGAATAATTACAAGAAAAGTGACAACGTAGAAAACCTATTATAGACGCAACCAGATAAACATGCCACTATGACAGATAAAGTATCACTAGCGGTAGCCGTAATAGCTCTAATCGTCGGCGCAGGAGGCATCGCCTACACAAGCAGCCTCATAGGAGGAGTATCGAGCCAATTAGAACAAAGAATAGGAGCAGTCGAAAAAGCACTTGAAGAAACACAACAAGGAGACAGAGCACTTGAAGAAGCAGCGAAGAAAGAGCAGCCACCACTTATCTACGGAGTCATCGACGCACCTGACTTCCAAGGAACCGTCTGGCCCCGGTTTAGGGAAAGCTACCCATGGGCACCAGCTGAAGGCAGATACATAGAAGGCTTCCAACCCCTCAGAAGCAGATTCGTTTCAGAATACAGTGCAGACGCACCTACAGCAGACATAATTTGGCAGTCAATCGCAGCCACCGTAGCAGAGCTACCTGATTACATCGTGGTCTGGCCTGATATGGAGTATAAGGGTCTATACGTCGACGCCATGATGTTTCCAAACACGGAACAACCCTACCTTTACGTCACACACCTCTTGCCAGGTGTAATTGTCTATAACAAGAACTTGGTCCAAGATGAGGACGCCCCTAAAGGCTGGCTTGACCTGGGTGACCCTAAGTGGAACAACAAGATCACTATGCAAGACATAAGGAGCGGCTCAGGAGCAAGCAAAGTCTTCGGAGACCTACAACCAGTCCTCGGCCAACAGAAATGGGACGAGCTCATGACGAAGATGAACGCCAACAACATCTTATACACTCAAAGCAGCACAGAAGCCTTCGTCAAAGTGATTGCCGGAGAATTCCCAATAGGCATAGCCCTACTAAACGACGTCATAAGACAACCAGCTGACTCCCCTATCAAAGTCGCGTGGCCACAAGAAGAGCCCCTATCAGTACCCCTTGGAGACGCCACCGCGCTCTCAATCAGCAAGAAGGCAGCCAACCCCAACTTCGCCAAACTATTCGCAAACTGGCTCCTAAGCCCAACAGGTCAGAGAGCCATCGCTGAAACAGGCAGATCACCAGCCCTCCTCACCTTGGACCACCCAATCGCAGTAGGCAAGACCCTGCCTCAAGGCATCAGCATAATGCCTGCCAACGAAGACTACATC
>JACQRY010000028.1 GCA_016206275.1 Nitrososphaerota archaeon | reverse complement strand
CTATATGGCTGAATACATGAACAAAACCGTCAACGCCCAGTAAACAACTCTCTAAACAAAGACCTTCCTACCCTTAGTCAACACTTCACAGCCCCTAGAACTCACTCTAACATCATCCTCAACCCTAACCCCAAACCGCCCCTTCAGATACACACCAGGCTCCACCGTGAAAACCATGCCTTCCCGAAGCGCCTCGGCATTTCCCCCATTGATATAGGGATCCTCATGAACCTCCAAGCCCAAGCCATGACCCGTCCTATGAACGAAATTCTCACCATAACCCGCTCCAGTAACAACTCTGCGAGCAGCCTTATCCACATCTTTAGCCCGTACCCCAGGCCTCACCTTAGAAATTGCCTTATCCTGAGCCTCCAACACCGCCTCCATCGCCCTCTTCTGCTCAGACCCCAACCGCCCTATTGACACAACCCGCGTAACATCAGAATTATACCCCGCCACCGTGCAGCCAACGTCAATCACAACAACATCTCCCCGAGCTATCTTTCTTCTCCCAGGCTGAGTATGAGGAACGGCAGCATTGGGACCGGACTGAACCAAACAAAACGGCACGTTTTCTCCTCCATGATCCACGATGCTCTCCCTCAACCTTGCAGCAACCTCAATCTCCATCATCCCCACACGTATTTGACTCACCGTATCCTCCAACCCCTCCTCCGTCACAGAACAAGCCTTTTTGATCAAACCCAGCTCTTCATCATCCTTGACAGCCCTCATCCCCGACAACATCACAGAAATATTCTGCAAAGAATACCGCCCCTTCTCCCGCAACAACTCCAAATCCCTAAACCTAAAACTCCACTCAACACCGATCCTACCCCGCCTGCCGAACGCCCCAAGCACTTTTCCAACACATTCACCCGGCCCCTCTTGATCACTATACGTCAACAACGAAGCCAACTCACCAAACGCGGCAGCACTGCCCCCAGAAAGCTCCGGAACTACCAAACTAGATTCCCCACTTGACGGCAGAAAGAGCCCAGCGAAACGCTCCCACATCTCCTCACTAGACCCCGTTAAGTAACGAAGGTTAGCATAAGACGTGACAACTGCTCCAGCTAAACCTCTCTCATCCAAAACCCTTCGGAGTCTAAGCATACGCCCGGAATAATCAACCAAGGCTCGGTTAACAGGCATAGCAGAGAACACTTACAGGTTAAGCCTTTCGCAAAATCACCCCCGATTGAAGCCCGTCACAGCAAAACTCAACAACACAAGTAAAAGGGTTAATATTGCCCATTTAATCCACCTCACACGTAAGATGAGCGAAGAAGAGATAGATCTAGAATCCCTCGAAGGCGTCGGTTCTGTAACTGCCCAGAAACTAAAAGATTCAGGCGTACGCTCAGTCCTCGACCTTGCAGTCCGAGGACCCTCAGAAGTAGCCGAAATCACAGGATGGGATCTACGCAAAGCAACAGACCTCTGCAATACAGCAAGGATCAAACTCGTCGAGATAGGTAGACTCGAAAAAGACTTCGTCTCCGCCACTGATCTTTATAAGAAAAGGCAGAGCGTGGAACGCATAACCACTGGCTGCAAGAACCTGGATGATCTTCTTGCAGGAGGCATCGAGACTCAAGCCATAACCGAATTCTACGGTGAATTCGGCTCAGGAAAAACACAGTTATGTCACACATTATGCGTAACAGTGCAAACACCCCACGACCAAGGAGGCTTGGAAGCCAACGCAGTCTACATCGACACCGAGAACACTTTCAGACCTGAACGCCTTGTGGGAATAGCAGAGGGCAGAGGCCTGGATCCTGACACAACCCTAAAAGGAGTAACAGTTGGGAAAGCCTATAACAGTGCCCACCAAGAACTAATAATTTCAGAGCTAGGCGAATACATAAAATCGAACCGCATCAAACTGGTTATCGTAGATTCAGCAGTAGCCCACTACCGCGCCGAGTTCTTAGGTAGAGGAACATTAGCAGAAAGGCAGCAGCGTCTGAACCGCATGCTCCACCTTCTGCTCCGCACAGCCGAAGCCCATAGTGTTGCAATAGTATTCACCAATCAAGTTCAATCTACTCCAGACGTTTTCTTCGGCGACCCATCGAAGCCCACAGGAGGCCATGTGGTTGGACATACCAGTACTTACCGTATCTATCTGAGAAAAGCCGGCAAAAACAGGGTTGCAAGAATGGTTGACAGCCCCTACCACCCTGAAAGAGAGGTCCTCTTTGTTCTCAACGAGAAAGGCGTTGACGATCCTCCGCAAGAGACTGCGGGCAGAAAGAAGTAGGTAGACGAAGACTTTTAACACGGTTTCCGCGTGGAGCGGCTTCATGCCTACTTTACGGATGAATGGAGCCAACAGCTTATCCATCTTCATCATCGTAACGTTACTCTTATCGATCTTCACATGGGCACCGTGGGCTCAAGCTGCTGAGCATGATTATCGCGAGGATCTCACAATCTTCGCTGTAGGCAGCGTCGGGTATTGGAGACTAGGCTTTCATGGAGGCAACATCACGCTGTCAGGTCTCAGTTCTATAGAGTCTGAGGCGAGTGGTGTCGAAGCTTACTCACTATTCGGAGCTAGATCTAGGCAGTGGAGCCCATCTTACGAGTATTTTACCGACCGGGGTTTCGGCGTGCTAGACTACAATTTGATACCAACAGAAGGAATGATACTTACTGTCAATGCGGATAGCGCTGAAAATGCTCAGCGTTTCGCATCTCAGCTCGGATCTATCATAGAAGGGAGTTTTACCCCCGTAGACTTCGGTCTCGGCAACTTCACATTTTACTCGCACACAGATTTCACAAGGCTTGTAAACAAATATCTCCGTGGAAGCATACCCTTCTACTATGGCG
>JACQRY010000027.1 GCA_016206275.1 Nitrososphaerota archaeon | reverse complement strand
GAGTGAAACATATCTCCGTAAACGATTCTCCTCACGCTGAAAGCGTAGCTAGACTCACAATCCCCCTCTCATCAAGGCTGCTGACGCCGTGGATAATTCCCCTCCGCCTTTGGACACGTTTTGGGATCGATAGAGACAGGATCGTGCGATACAGAGCCCTCGATCCTGCCGCTTGGCTTAAACGCCCGTTCCAAAATACTGTTGGTCGCCCACCTTTCCCCCTAGATTGGAGTAGAAGAAACATCACAATTAGACTCGAGGAAATTGCAGCAGCATACATGCTCGGCAATAAGAGACCCTCTGCAAAAGACCTTGTAAATCGACTAGCTGAACAACATCCTGACTATAATGTCGTCGTTTTATGCCGCTACAAAGAGCAGGTGGAGGAGTTCGCTCAAGACCTTCCGAGAAATGTCTACGTGCCCACTGAACCTGTTGACGGGGTCAGCCTCTTGAGATCGACGGATGTTTTTGTTGGTCTAGGCGGCACCATGACTGCAGAAGCAGCTCTGCTAGGAGTCCCCACGGTTTCAGCATTTATGGGCACATCCAAAGTGTTAGTCTTGAGCTACTTGGCTCGCAGAAACCTTGTTCAATCCGCCAAGAACATTCAAGAGGTGCTTAGAGCGGTAAAGAGATGCATAAGAGACAATTCTTTCAGAAGTGGTGTAAAGATTAGGGCGCGACGACTGCTTGACTGGATGGAGGACCCGGTGGAGAAGGTGGTAAATGTAGTTGAGGAAGTTGGAGCTAAGAAAGCTTAATGAACTCATCAAACTGGTTCAAAGGTTGGCCCGGCTGGTGCTAGGCTAGCCCGGTGGAGAAGTCTTCGCCGAGTGTAGCGGTCAAGCATACCGGCCTTTGGAGCCGGTGACGGCAGTTCGAATCTGCCCCGGGCTACCATCCTGCGTCGATGATATGAGGAAAGTTAGACAAGTCCTTTGCTTGCCATACATGGTTCGTTTTCTATTCCGCTTTATCGCTTAACCTAATATTGTTCAATGTCTCATAAACACGACATATTCCTTTGACCCCCGTATCCGCTCCTTCCAGCGCTCTTGCAGCCAGAAAGAGCTGTCGTCCAAGAGCGGCCATAGGCATAGGCAGCCCTAGTTGCTCAGCCACCTTGAGGCCTAGGGTCAAATCCTTGTGTATCCAAGAGGGATCTGATCTGAATCCTCCTTTTCTAATGGTGTTTATCCGCTGGACCATTTCCCTGTTATCGAAGCTCTCTTCGAATATCTTCAGAAACATAGCTGGATCGATCTCCGCCTTCCTCATCCAAGTCACCACTTCGGAGGCGGCCAATATTTCGAAGGCGATGAGCATGTTCCCTGCCAGCTTATACTTCTTTGCGTTGCCTACTTGCCCTACTCTGATCAGAGTCTTACCAATGGTCTGCAAAATATCTTGACATCGGTTCAAAACCGCGTCTTCACCCGCCAACATTATCACCAAACGTCCCGCTTCGGCTACTGACGGTATTCCATATACGGCCCCGTCCACAACATTGATACCGTGTTTACCGGCTTCTAACGCGAGTTTCATGATGACATCAGGCTCTATGGTTGACAGGTCGATGAATATGCCTCCCTTTTTCATGGTATTCAAGAATCCATCCGGCCCTGAGGCCACTTCTGACACAGCATCTCCAGATGGCAACATAGTTATGATTACTTCAGCATCCCGCCCCATTTCACGGGGCGA
This sequence comes from Nitrososphaerota archaeon, assembly GCA_016206275.1. Classification (GTDB taxonomy): domain Archaea; phylum Thermoproteota; class Nitrososphaeria; order Nitrososphaerales; family JACQRY01; genus JACQRY01. Next base: position 10,326 of record JACQRY010000027.1, on the reverse strand, counting down.
CGAAACCGTTCTTGCACCTTGTGTCGTCAACGCTTCCGCGACAGTCTTCCTTTTGTCAAAGACTGACACCGTGTGACCTGCCTTCAAAAGGTTCTTAGCTATGGCTCCGCCCATGCTGCCGACTCCTATTACTCCAGATGATGACTTCAAAGTCTAGCTTTGCAATCTACATGTTGGTTGCATAAAAAGTGAGATTAGTTCGCCTATGTTTGGCTAGGAATCCCGCTCTATTCTCACGCCATGTTGAAGCGATTGCCTGAGAAAGCTGCTATTTGCTGTCTGGTGTGGATTACTTCTGCATTTCAGATCCGATGTCTTGAATCTTCCAAGCTAAAGCATCTCTAAGCCTACCGTTCTCTATTAGAGAGACTGGTCGCCCACATGACGGGCATTTGAAGAAGACCTCCATTGCCTGCTCGAAGGTCAGTCTCTGACAGGTGTCTACTCCGCAATGGTAGAACTCATGTGTCTCCTCGTTTTCAAGCCTAAGCTTCAGCCTATCCAAGACCTTGCGTTTCTGAGTCCCTATGAAGCCATCCACCTGGTCTCTTTGAGCCTTCCACCGGTACACAAACCAGCCTCTCTTCAAATCTCTAACCCTTATCCCTGAGATCAGTGATCTTCCGAAGAGATCGTAGAGAGCCTTTCGAACCGTGTTGATCTTGAGGCCTGTAGCACTGGCAATCTCTTCATCCGTAGCGTTCTCGTTATTCAGGAGGGCTCTGGCAACCCTGACATACTCTTCTCCCCCTAGAAGACCAGCGATCTTCACAAAAGAGTCTTCATACTCTATTTTAAGACGTGGGGCTGTTACGCGAGGTTCAGACATGGATAATTACTATCCGTTTGATGATTACTATTCGTTTGAGGAAGATTAAAAGTTTTCTTTCAGTGTGCACTCACGACCTCAGAGTTGGATAACATTTTTTCCGCCTGCTGAAGGAAGAATCTTCATCTTGGCATCCTGAAACTCTTTTCCCAACTCTTTTCCCTTGAAATATCTGTCCAAGAAGACGGCTAAGGCTGAGACTTCGGAGTGGGGTTGATGGCCTACTGCAATATTGTAGTCCGCTAAGCCATAGAGTCGTCTGGGAACTTTCTCAGCTCCTACAACGACTAATACATCCTTGTTCTTGAGCCTGATCTCTTCGACTGCCCCAATATCCATCCCATACATTGTCAAATGCACCACTAATCCTGCGGCAGTTTTCCACTGTTTTATGATGTCCCTCCAGTCGTCAGTAAGTTCGACTTGGAAGTCTCCGCCCCAACGGTTATTCAATGCGCGAATTTTCTCTATGAGGTTCTCTTCGCTTCCCACAGTGTATATGGAATCTGCTCCGAAAGCCCTCGCCACCAAGGCTACATGGGTTGTGATCCTGTCATCCCTTACCAGCCTGTATCCTATCCTAAGCACAGCGACTCTAGACATTGGGACTTTGACTTACTCCGAACAGAGCTTTGAAACGTTCCACAATCCATGATGGTCCGTTGACATGGGCTTCTAATCCACCGTCTTGTTTTCTAGTGAGATTCACGGATGCGTTATTCTTCAACCATTCGATTTCATCTGAAGCTGAGGGGATGTCGGAAGGCGGGATCGTCGTCGTAGACTCATCGTACTCGAAGATCAACTCATAGATCCGTTTCTTCAAATTCGCCAGGCCTAGTCCTGTCTTCGCTGAAACCCCTACTGAACCCTCTGGAACCACATGTAGAGCTTGACTGATCTCGTTCAAATGTTGGTGTGTCGTCTGATCAGCCTTATTCAAGATTATGAGAGTTTTGGAGGGTGAGACCTCTAGCTGAGTAAGAACATTGATGGAGTCGTCGAAGCGTCGAAGCACGTCTTGTGGCGGCTCGCTGGCATCTACCAGCAAAAGTACTAGAGCTGAGTGTGTCAACTCCTCCAACGTGGACTTGAAGGCTTCAATCATGTATAATGGTAGGCCGCTGATGAAGCCAACCGTGTCTGATAGAAGCACCTTTGAACCATCTATTGTTATGCTCCTGGTTGTAGTGGCCAGTGAAGTAAAGGTGCCTGCTCCTACCTCCTTCTCTTCCCCTGTTAGAGCATTGAAGAGGCTGGTTTTACCTGCCCCTGTGTATCCTGCCAGTGACACAGTGGCAATGTTCATCCTGTTTCTTTGACGCTGATAGAGGCTTCTTCTCTTGACTATTTTTTCGAGTTTTCGCTGCAGTGTCGAAATTCTGGCCTTGAGATCTCTGTTATAGATTTCAACATCGTATCTTCCGAGGCCGAAGAACCCGGGTTGTTCTCTCCTCTTTGCTAGGCGAACCTTTTCTCTGGCTCCAGCCATTTCGTATCTGAGTTCAGCTAGTTTAACCTGCAGCTTGGCTTCAGCAGTGACGATTCTTCTGGCGAAGATTTGGAGGATAAGTTTCTCTCTGTCAACGACTTCAATCCCGACGAGCTTGGCTAGGTTGTAGAGCTGGATGGGCTTTAGTTTTTCGTCGAACAGTATAACGCTGACATCTTTGTCCTTGGCTGCGGAGGCTATTTCAGTAGCCTTTCCCGCTCCTACTCCATATTGGGCTTTGAATAGAAACCGTTGTGTGAAGGTTTGAACAACCTCGTAACCTGCTGCTTCAGCTAGGCTGACGGCCTCGCTCTGCCTGAACCTGTCAGGGTATGTAACCAGAATAGCTTTTGTGTTGGATGAAGTGGGCAGACTTATTCTTCACCGTCTGATGGGGGCAGCATTAGGCTAATTCTTCCACTGAGACAAAAAGATCCACTCTTAGGAAGTGTTTGACTTTGCTTGCTAAAGCGTCGTTGGGCTTTAGTCTGCCGGTTTCGATGAGCCTTATGAGGGAGGGTTTTTCATTTATTTTTCTGCCGAGCTCTTCTTGTGAGAGATTTAGCTTTTCTCTGGCTTGTTTGACAACTATGTTGTAGTCTGGTCTTAGTTCAAGTTCAGGTTCTCTGAGTATGGGATTGGGAGTCCTAGGTTTTGGTGTAAGCGCATGTTTAGGTATATTCAGAGGTTTGAGAATTGGTTTTGCTGATGCTGCAGGTTTTGCTACTGGTGTGCCGAGTCTAGCGCAGTTGTTGCAAACCGTGAATTTCCCGCCGTCAATGATAACTGAATGTGGGGTTCCGCGTATAGGCTGTCCGCAAACCTCGCAAACTCTCATAGATGTTCTTGCCGCGATACTCGGGGTTTTTGAGCCTACTTAGGTTTTGCGCGAGAAGCTTAATTCCCCTAATATTATACCTAGGTGCGAAGGGTCCTGTGTTGGATTGGCAGAGGAAGTTCGCTATGACCTTAGATTATCTTTTTGGCAGAGGCGTTAGCGAGGGGCTTCCTCTTGGTTCTTTCGCGTATGTAACTTCTAGGAGGACTGGGAAGTTGAGGAGTGTTTCTTGGAATGGGAGGCTGCTGGCTACGATTAGATCTGATGGAGGAGTTGCCTTAACAGTTTTCTGTGCTGAGATGCTTTGCGCATCGAAATCTTTTGATGGTAATTGTGCGACTGTGGCTGAAGAAGCTGTTGGATCTGTTTCCTCTGGTCTATCCGTCTTCGCGAAACACGTGGTGCGATGTGGGAGTAATATTCGCCCTAGGTCTGAGGTTGTGGTTCTAAGTCCTAAAGGAAAGGTGGTAGCGGTTGGTAAGGCTGTTCTTTCAGCTAGGGATATGATGAGCTTTGAAAGGGGTGTTGCTGTGAAGGTTCGTGAGGGAGCAGGAAGTGGTCTTGATTCTGAGAGTGTTTCGGCGGGTGGTCCAGTAAAGTCGAAAAGGCTTAAGGGAGAGAGGCGATGAGCGTATTTTGACTGCTAGGTAAGAGAGGTGTCATGGTGTGGCGTTTGACCGTAGACAGACTAGGCGCATGCTGGAACGCATGGGCGTCGATATGAAAGAGGTTGAAGGCGTTGAAGAGGTTGTGATCCGTACTAAGAGTAGGGATATTGTGGTTAAGGATGCCAGTGTTGCTGAGGTTACTGTGAAGGGTATGAGGATGTTTCAGGTGTCTGGTGAAGATGTTGAGGAGAAAGTCCGTCAGGCTCCTAAGTTCACCGAGGAAGATGTACTCCTGGTGGTCCAGCAGGCAGGGGTGTCAAGAGAAAGGGCTCAGTCTGCTTTGGAGGATGCTGACGGGGATTTGGCTAAAGCTATTCTCAGTTTGACTTCTTAGGCGTTAATCGCGATGGTTTTTGCTGACTCTTAGGGTGTATGCTGGGAAAAGCGTTCCTGCATACTTGCAGAAAAAAATTCAGTTGATTTCTATGGGGTTTGCATTGATTTGTTGTTGTAATTGAGGATTTGTTTGGTGATGGTTTTCTTGGACAGGTTGTTGTGGTTCTTGTTGGGATGAATGGAATTTTTTTCTTTCTTTATCGAATGGGATGCTGTCTATTGGCTGTGATGCCTCCGCTGGCACAGACGTAGAAATAGTTTAGTGGACTATGTAAATATGAATAAGGCATATACAGACATGCTATAAGTGGAGAGACGAACCTTCACCCAGTGATCAGAACAGCAGAACCACCGCGAAGAACTTAATTATGTTGACTTGAAGGGAGCTGGTGATCCGACTTGTCTCTTCATGAGGGCTCGCAGGTTCAAGAGGTCATATCGGCGTTAACCCAGTTTGAAGGCGAATTGGATTCCATACGTAGCAGTGTGGATGAGTTGAAGCGGAGTCTGATCAGCTATGCGAGGCAGGAGGCCGAGAAGCTGAAGGAGGAGGCGGTGAAAGAAGCGTCGGAGGAGACTCAGAGAGAGCTGGACCGTGTTCAGAAGGAGGCTGAGGAAGAGGCTAAGAAGATCGTTGCCAAAGCTGAGAAGGATGTGGAGAAGCTGAAGGGGAGGATCGATAAGTTGTTTGATGACGCTGTGAAGAGAGTTGTCAAAGACGTGTTGGGCGCGTAAAGATGGTTAAGACTCTTATTTCAGATGAGGTTTACACTGCTGTAAAGACCTTTGCTTCTAAGGGTAGAGTGCTCTCCTACCAGAATTTTGAGAACCTAGCAGAGTCAAGAGACCTTGAGGATTTGGCGACTAAGCTGAGGGGAACGCCTTACAGTCAAGCGGTTTCAAAGGTTCAGAGGCCGTATAAAGCTGATCGGCTGGAGATGGCTTTCAGAGAGCATTTTGTTTTTACCCATTTTTCTGTTTGGAGGGTTTCTCCCCAGAGTGAGCTGCTTGAAGCCTATTATCTGAAGCATATTGCCTCCAATCTGAAGACGGTTTTGAAGGGCAAGGCTTTTGGACTGTCTTATGAGGAGATTAGCAGGCGAGTCAACCTTTACGCAGAGGAGCTGGTTGGGAGGAGGGATATTGTGGTTAAGACACTGAGTGCTCAGGGTCTTGACGATGCTGTGGCTCAGCTGGCTGGAAGCGAGTTTGGCGATGAGGCTGAGGCTGCTGCTAGGAGCTTTAAGGAGAAGGGTGAGCCCCAGCTCTTCGATGTTTACATAGACAGAGAGTTTTACTCAAGCCTTATTGAAGCCTACAGTTCTGTTTCGAAGAAGGGTGATGGTGAGGATGATAGGATAAGGCCCTTGATCGCGTTGGATCTTGATTACTATAATATTTTGGCAGCTCTGAGGGCGAAGCTGTGGGGTTTTCCTAAGCCTGAGGCTCGTGGATTGTTGGTTGAGTCTTCGATTGGTGTGCCTTTGGGTGTGTTGGATGATATTGTTTCCTCTGAGACGGTGAATGAGGCTCTGCGGCTGGTGGAGAGGACTGAGTATAGGAGTATTTTGCCTAAGGAGGCTTCGGGGGCGGAGGCTTTGAGTAGGCTTGAAGAAGGGTTTGCCGGGTTGACGTATCAGAGGGCTCAGCATGCGTTTCTGTGGGATGAGTTCGGTGTAACTCTGGCTTTGGCGTTGGTGAAGCTGATGGAGCTGGAGGCGAGGAATCTTTCAGCTATTGCTTTTGGCGTTGAGCAGCGTTTGGGTGCTCAGAGGATAATGGAGAAGGTTGTCGCCTCTAAGGAGAGGCGTAGCTGATGTTTACTCGTGACTGATTGAGGCTTCGAAGATAAGACTTGTTTCTTGGGCTCTATGAGAGCCTTTTCAAATACGAGCTCAAAAATTGCGAGCTAGGAAGGTGGTTGATGCCTCTGCTTGCAGACCAGGAGCCCTTATAACATAAACTTCAAGTTTCCTTAGCCGCCGCTTAGTCGCTTGTTGGTCGTTTAAGCTGCAAGTTTTCTAGGCTTTTTCTTCCCATTCCAGCTCAACGTAGTTGGTTGTGGGAATTATCTTCCGATAGAGGACTCCGGTGCCCTCGTAGAATTTGGTGAACCATTCGTATAGGTGAAGCCTCAGATCTTGGATGAAGACGATCATAGCTTCGAGGACGATGATGCCCAAGTTCCCAACAATTATTAGCGGGAGTGCTGCAAGTCCCAGCGACCACGCCAAGTTGAGAGCTATAAGAAGCGCAGCGTGAACAGTCAGAAGCACCGCTATTCGAAGGTAGCTCACAGTGTTTGCAAGGAAGCCGGGGATACGTTCGAATGCGAGCTCGATGAATTCGATTAGTGCTGCCATACCCACGCCTTCACTTCCGTGGCCTAGTCCCTTCTTAGTTAAGACGACTCGTCCTGCAACCATTAGTGCCATGAGAGCTACCATAGCGGGGAGGGCTATTGACGCTGCTAGTTTGACTTGAATATGGATCCCTATGTCTCTTAGGAGGAATAGGGAGTTTGTGCTGGTGAATAGAGTCGCGATCTGTTTTCCGCCTGCCCAGAAGGCTAAGAGGACACTGACGAACATGACGTAGAGGAGCAAGAGTGGTAGGCGACTTAGATATACTTCCAGTGCTCTACGATTCCTGATTCCGTTTACTACGTTAAGTAGCAATCCAGTAGAAATGTGCAATATTCCCAAGGCGACAGAAAACTTCAGAAAGACCTTCAACACTTCGATAGCTATCGTGGATCTCTCATGGCCTCTTTCCACCAGCTCAAGGGGATGGAACGGAAGGTGAACAAACTCACCTATCCCCAACCCGAAAATTTCGCCAATCCCTATACCTACAATCATAGCAGAAACACCAGCGGCGATAAACATCTGACCCCAGCTACGAATAGGATGACCCCTCCCTGCTCGCATAACCAGAAAGACGCCGAAGGCTGCCAGAACCAAGCCGTGGCCGAGGTCTCCGAACATAAGTCCGTAGAAGATGGGAAAGACTAGAGAGATCAGGGGTGTCGGGTCAACCTCCGCGTAGCTAGGCGGCCCCTGAGTCAAAGTAATGTTCGCGAACGGCTTTACCAGTTTTGCTTCACGAGCAAGCGTAGGTACAGGTTGCGCTGCCTCCCCGTGGCCTATGTGCTCCTGATGACTGTTTCCTCGGCTTGCTTCTTCGAAGACGCTTATCCATCGGCTGAACTTCCTATGGAAGTTTTCTTGCTGCGCCTTTGGTATGTATCCTTCGACTACTGCGAATCGGCTTAATTCTCCGGGTTTACGGACCTGTGACAGGACGGTGTATGCTACGTGGCCTGTTTCGCGGAGGGTGAGTATTCTGCTGGCGTTTTTCTTTGAGAGTTGGCTGGTTTCCTGCTCCAGTTGTTCCAAGCTCTTACTGGATTCTTCAAGACGCGTTCTAACAGCGCTGTAAGCCTCTGAGGGGCTTTGAGGAAGGTCTGACGGGATTTCGAAGGGTTTAACCTCGAAGCTTCTTAAGGCACGGTCGATTCGCTCCGCGTCTTTCCTCAGGCCTATTACTAGCACCGCGTTTCTGTCACGTGTCAGAGGCTTGTCGATGATAGCCGCTTCGGGGAGACTGTTTCTGACTTCCTTCAGGTCTTTGGTGGAGATTATGGTGAAGACGGTGTAGAGCCTCTTCAAACTGCCCAGGCTCTTCAGATCTATGTTGAAGGTGGAGACCAAGGATAATGCTGCTTCTAAGGTCTCTAGGTCTGACAGTGTTTTCTTGGTCTTGGAGGCTTCCTGTACTCTTGCCCCCAAGTCTTCTATGATGGGGTTAGCTTCTGCTTCAAGTTTGGTTATTAGACTTGCCCAGTCGCGGGCGATGAACTTTTCCTTCTCTGTCTTCACTCCTTTGGAGAGGATGTCCATGACGCCGGGCTCGACTTTGATGCCTAGGTTCTTGGCTAACTCGTCTAGATCGATGTAGACTCTGAAGGCTCTTGACGTTAAAGAGTCTACCTGTGGGTCAAGGGTCTTGGCCTCTAAGTCTAGTGGGTGGAACCATTCGAATTGGCAGAGGGTTTTTGTCGCCTCGGGAAGCTCTGATCTAGGGAGGATCAAAGTGACTTTGGATAGCTCGACTACGCCCACAGCGATTCACTGCTTGTAGATAGGGCAGGGCGCTGATAAGGCATTTTTATAGATTTTCTGCAGATAGCCTTATAAATTCTGGTAAAAACGCTGAGCCACGATTATCTATGCGAGTTATCGCAGTCGGTACTAGGAGCTTCGTCTCTGGTTTCCGGCTGGCAGGAGTCGAAGGTGTTGAAGCTGTGACTCCTGATGAAGCTCTGAAGACCGTGGAAAGTTTGATGGGCGACAAGAACACCGGTTTGATCATGGTTGGCGGCGATGTTGCTGAGCCCTTGAGATCTCGTTTGACCGAGCTTAGATCTAAGAAGCCTGTCCCCCTTATCTATGAGGTTCCTGCTCCTGGAAGCAAGGCTGTTAAGATAGAGTATAGGACGATGCTTAGACAGATATTGGGCGTGTAGGATTATGGCTGAAGGCACGTCTGTCGAAAATGTGGTCAGCAAGGTTTCGGATGAAGCTAAGCAAGAAATGATCGCGATCCTTGGCGAAGGCGTAAAAGAAGCTGAAACCATTCTGGAAGCAGGCAGACTCGAAGCCACCGAAGCAGTCACCAAAATCCTAGAATCTAAGGACAGGCAGGTAGACGCTGTTAAGCGCAGAGTCATCGGTAACGCTGAGCTGGCAGCCAGAAACAGGGGTCTCCAGTTAACTGAGGAAACGGTGAACAAAGTATTCCAACAAGCGTTGGACAAGATTGCCCGATTAGAGTCTGTGGGCGCCTATGATGATGCTTTGAAACGTATCCTTGAAGAGGGCGTCACCTCTCTGGGTGTTAAACAAGTAGTATGCTCCTGCAACAAAAGAGATCATAAGACCGTCTCCAAGCTAGCAAAAGAAGTAGCAAAACGCACAGGTGTTAAGATAGAGTTAGATCCCCAGGTCCTAAACTGCTCCGGCGGAATAAGAGTCCGATCTGCCGACGGCGGCGTCGTGTATGACAATACTGTGGAAGCTAGGCTTGCAAGAATCAAGCCGCTTTTAAGGAGGCAAGTATACGACTTGCTGACTGGAGGAAGCTAGCATCATGGCAGTCAAAGGCAAGATAGTTTGGATAAGCGGCCCCGCTGTTAAAGCCTCGGGCATGGCTGAAGCCAAGATGTATGAGACAGTTGAAGTAGGTGAAGAGCGTATAGTAGGCGAGATTATTCGTCTAACAGGCGACGTAGCTTTCGTGCAAGTCTACGAATCAACCAGCGGCTTAAGGCCAGGGGAGCCAGTCTACGGCACCGGCCTACCCTTATCGGTAACACTTGGCCCAGGCATGATCGGAAAAATTTACGATGGCATGCAAAGGCCTCTTGACGAAATCGCGAAGAAGGCTGGCGCCTTCATCACCAGAGGCATCTCGATACCCCCCATCTCCTATGACACCAAGTGGCATTTCAAACCCACAGTAAAAAAGAAGGACAATGTTCAAGCAGGCAGCATAATCGGAACCGTAGATGAGAGCCCCCTCATCGAACATAAAATACTATTACCCCCTGACGCACTAGGAGGAGAAATCGTAGAAATCAAAGGCGAAGGCAACTACACTGTTGAAGAAGTTGTTGCCACCGTCAAGAAAGACGGCAAAAAGCAAGACTTGAAGATGTATCATCACTGGCCCGTCAGAAAGGCCCGCCCCTATGCTGAAAGATTTGATCCTGAGCTGCCTCTTATCACAGGCCAGAGGGTCATAGACACATTGTTCCCCATAGTTAAAGGAGGCACAGCAGCGATCCCAGGAGGCTTCGGTACAGGCAAGACCGTCACGCTCCACCAAATTGCAGCCTGGGCCGACGCGAAAGTCGTGTTCCACGTAGGCTGCGGAGAACGAGGAAACGAGATGACCGAAGTGTTGATCAAATTCCCCGAGTTGAAGGACCCTGCCTCAGGGCTACCTCTGATGGATAGAACTATCCTGGTGGCTAATACCAGCAACATGCCTGTAGCAGCGAGGGAGGCCAGCATCTACACGGGTGTAACCATGGCTGAATACTACAGGGATATGGGGTACGACATTGTGCTGGTCGCCGATTCGACCAGCAGATGGGCTG
>JACQRY010000026.1 GCA_016206275.1 Nitrososphaerota archaeon | reverse complement strand
GAAGTAATCTCGAGCTTTGCGTATCGGGGGGTCCAGGTTAACCTGTTCCTGTGCCTCAATGAGGAGGCTTGGGGCGTGACTCAGATGTGGGCGACTGGACCGAAGGGGCACACGATCGGGATGACCCTCAAGGCCAGAGAAAGGGGACTCATCATAAACTCAAAAGGCCTGTGGAGTCGCGAAGAACCTCCCAGGCTAATCCGGACAAGGACCGAGAAGGACGTCGGAAGAATCCTCGGCTGGAAATTCAAGCCGCCCGAGGCGAGGGGTAAAGCTTCCAAGCTGGGCTCTGTCTTTGATTGAAGTGGCTCGGAACGTACATGTCGGAGTCTCTGGCTTCAGCTATCCCGGATGGAAGGGAAAATTCTATCCAAAAGGCATGAAGAGCGAGGAATTTCTCGCCCATTACTCTCAGCATCTAGACAGCGTAGAGATCAACAGCTCCTTCTATGCAACGCCCAATGCCGCCATGGTGAAGAATTGGGCTGCGAAGACCAATGAGAAGTTCAGGTTCGCGTTCAAAGCACCCAGGCAGATCACTCATGTTCTGAAGCTTGGAAAAGGTTCATCTGAAGCAGCTGACAGACTTTCGAAATCGCTGGACCTCTTGGGGCCGAGGCGTGGCCCAGTCTTGTTCCAGTTGCCTTCTTACTCGAAACAGGACCTTAAGCTACTAGACGAATTCCTATCCAAGACTTCCAGCATTAAGAATCGAGTCTTCGAGTTCAGGCACGAGTCGTGGTTGCAGGACCCCACATATCGACTGCTGGAAAGACATGGAGCAGGTTTCTGCATCGCAGAGACCGAAGACATGAGACCAGCATTCCAAGTTACGGGAGGGCTTGCCTACTTCAGACTGAGGAAGGAATCCTACGATGAGAAGACCATTGACAAGTGGGCAGAGAAGATAGGTGAAATGGTGAAGGGATTGCGAGAAAGCTATGCCTACTTTCGACATGATGAAACAGGGGAAAACGCTGTCCTAGCTCAGAGGCTTTCCGGAAAAATCGTAGAGGAGGAAGAATAGAATGCTGTGTAACTGGGGTCGTAGAGACTTCACGCCGATGCTCCTATTCACCTCTTCGGGCCCGATACATGGGAGCAGGATATTTGAGCGCCCTCGCACCTTCAAGTGTTTAAGCGTCCGCACGCCTCCGTGCTATCATATAGATTTATATAACGACAGCTGAGATCCCCGCCCATGGCTTCCCTGACAACCCGTTCCATGCGAGAAGGTCATTGGCCCAACCTTCAAACCCTTCTGATGATTGAGAAGACGATAAAGGAGGCGGACATTCCACCGAAGAGAACAGAGTTGTGGAAATCGTTGCCTAGAAGGCCGATGTATCAGACATTCAGGAAAGCTCTTGAATATTTGGATGCGTCAGGGAAAATCATGATTGACAGAAACGACAGAGTCGTGTGGGTTGCAGTTGATAGCCCCAAACTTCAAGCACTTTTCGACAGAGCAGTAGTTGTGAGGTGAGGTATTGTTCAATAATGGAATCTCCTCTCGTAGCTTTTGTGGTTCGGAAAAATTTCAATCACTCTGACCGTGAATTTGTCCCCTTCGCGCTTGATAGTATAACACGCCCTCATCACTCTATCAATTTCGTAACGGAAGAGGTTTCTGATGTCTTGATAGGCGGGATCTCTGGGCCACAACCTCCGAGGAATGTAGTCTCCCGCGTCGACTCGGTCCTTCAATGTGTCCAGCATTCCTTCAACCTTCTTTCTGGTCTCCCCAGGGGGAAGGCCATTCACCCAATCGAGACATTCCTGGTCTAGCTTGACCTCGATTTTCCTGCAGTTCGAAGGCAACCAGAATCGATATCTTTGGAGATTCGGTCACATACTTTTTCAGAAAGTTGGAAACACTTTGAATAACTCAGTTCTGCACGAGGGGTCTCGGCAGGCACGGCTTTGGGGCGGAGGTAACGCCTGTGCGTCATATCTGTGGAATTGCGAACGGATACTCATCTTCGCGCCTTCGGTCTAACGTAACATCCGAAGAAGCTATTTGAGCACCTACATTTTGTCAGAATTCTTTTTTGAGTATTGGTGTTCAGATTCCTAACTGTTACATTTCCCAATCTATGATTTATCTAACTGACGAAAGGTCGATTGGTTGTTTTTCGGGGAATCATTCTGTCTCAAGGGACAGCGGCACATAACTATTCGCGTTTGAACTTCATTTCAGAGGCAACTTACAATCACACAAGAAATCGCGCGAATTCGCGACAAAAGAGACATAAGCACTTCCAACAAATCTGTAATGATGAATCCATACCGACCGCTTGAGACTGACCATTGGGCTCGAGCTGAGCTCAGTGAAGAATCTTTACCGAATTGATGAGTAGCATGAGTGAACTCAACGTGGAATCCGGCGAGACACACATCCCGTTAGAGAAGTGTATGCTCTATCGTGGAATACCGATGCGTCTTGACATGGATATTGAGCGGCTAGGAGAATCAATCCATACGCGCGGCCAGCTTGAACCGGGGATGGCCATCAGACAGAACGACCGCTACTTGGTTCCTGACGGAAGGAGGAGGCTCCTCGCTTGCCGGTACTCGCGCTATCATTACGGTGGTCCAAATGTATACTCAGCCATTGTCTATCGAGACCTCGATGAAGTACAGATCTTCACACAAGCTTTCATCAAGAACAATGAGAGAAAGTCCTTCTCGCTCCTCGAGGAAGTCAACTATTTTCGAGAGGCCAGCAAGAGGTTCGGCTCCAAGGTTGCAACAGAGATCGGCCTCCGGGCGGGTCGTGATGTTGACCACATGAAAGGGGTTCTTGAGGCCTGCGGCTGGATTGAGGGCAATCTTGTGAAGCTCCATAGGATTGAGATGAGAACCGGACACAGGTTCAGTCTCTCGCACCTCGGGAGCATCGCTCAGTACAGGCAGGACGCCAAGACATTCTATCAAATCGCTGCCGTCATAGCCGCATGCACAATGAACCCTCACAACGTCGACCTTGACCGTGTCAAGTCATTGGTGAAATACTACGTACCGTGGTTCGAACAGGAATTCCCTGAGTATACTACAGTTCCACGAAAGTTAGAAACCTTGACTCCTGTGAATGACCATGTGAGCGTGAACAAGGAAGAGAGCGAGACGCTAGGTTCGCGAGATGTTTAGCATTCGCATAAGCTTAATTACTTAACAGCTATGTATCATCGATAGGGGGTCGATAATCAATTGGTTCTCGAGCCTTCAATGAAGAGGCGTGGTTCATCGTCATCAAACGAAAAGAAGGTTCATCTCATCAGGCTACTCTCGGAGATCGGCCCTGAGATAACAGAGATTGCCTCGCGAATACGGGTTCACAAGGAGACCGTCAGGTATTGGTACCGTGGGCTCCTCGAGAGAGGCTTCACAATCCAAGCGTCATATGATTACGAGAAGCTCGGCATGAAGAGAATCGTAATGCTTGTAGACCTAGATGAAGTCTTCAGAGAGCACGCCCGAAGCCTCTTCATCGCGATGAACAGTCTCTGCTACGTGGTGTCGTATGAGAGAGTAATTCCTGAGGGGATTTACCTCGTTACTGCTAGCGTGCCTGCTGAATTTGCCAGTGAATACATCAGTTTCGCCAAGGAGCTTCAGACGAAAGGTCTTTTCAAGTCACTTGAAACCTTTACCTGCGAAAGCTTCAGAATTATTCCGATGCGGGCCACCTTCTACAATTTCGAAACAAGTGTGTGGGACTTCGACTGGTCATCGCCACTTCCCGCCGTCGATGATGTCCTCATGCCATCGACCGCTGAGAAGGGAAGATTCGACATGCTCGACCTCCGAATACTTCAGGAACTGAGAGTAGACGCAAACAGGAGTTTGATTGAGATTCAAGAGAACTTGAAGAAGAACAACCTGGACGTTAACTACAAGACTCTCGACTGGCACTACCGAACACACATTCTTGAGCAGCGACAGATAAAGTCGTTCGCCTTGAACTGGATGGGAACGAGGTACAGTTTCGAGATCGAGAAAGCTATGCATAGACAGCACAGGTACCTTCGAGTGGACGTCATTGTCAAAGACATCACGGAGAACGAGAGGATGCATTTGCAGAATGCTATGAATGGCCTGCCATTTCAGTGGTGTGAAGCGGTCGGGAAGAATTATTTCACCCAGTTTGCGTTCCCGACAGAGAATGTCACCGAGGCATTCCTGTATCTCGAGAAAGCCCTCGCTCTATTCAAGGGGCGTGCGCGGTACTTCATCATGGACCAGTCTAGCGCCCTCAGCTTCACCATCGAACCCTCTCTCTACGACGAAACAAATAGAAACTGGAAGTTCGACAGGAATGTCCTGATGGCCAAGTTCGAGAACATGATTCTTCAGATAAAAAGTGGAGAGGGCTAAGAGGGCGCGTCTCTCAGCGTTCTTAGCCCGAGCCCGATCCGCCAGCGATTGCGAGAGGGCTAACGTTTACTCCCAGTGCTGCGAGCACAACGCCGGCTCCCGAGAGGGCAATCATTCCGTACCGAATCCTTTCTTCGAGGGTCATGCCCCCATCACGCACTTGATGGAATATAATGCTTTTGGGTTTGACATGGATTTTGGGAGGGTGCGTTCAGGAGGATGCTAAGCAAACTTCTAGCCTTAAGGGGTTCGGGGAATTCGACAGAGGTAGCTGTTTCAGCCTCCCCATACACACTTTTGGTAGTGCGCAACAAGATATACTGTGGGTTGGGCCAATGACATATCCTCCAATTTGAGCCGACAGCT
>JACQRY010000025.1 GCA_016206275.1 Nitrososphaerota archaeon | reverse complement strand
GCGTGTGGAAGAGCAACGGCTAAAGGAAAACCTGTGCGGGAAGATAGTGGGAATTATCAACTTCGTAGGGGCTTCGATCCCCCTATCTGTCAAACTACTTCAAAACAAAGACAACCAGATCGAGGGGGCCACCATAGGAACCGATGGCGTTATCTCCCTGATCATGAGCGATGGTGAGCGCACCTTCATGAAGATCAACGACTTAGATAGCCAGGGAGTGCTCAGACTGGTCCAAGATATGTTGCCCAAATTCAAAGGTGTCATCGAATCAGACCTAAAGATATTAAACGAACGCGCCGACTTGATGAACAAAGCAGTAGCGAGGCTTGAGAAGGCCCAGCCAGTCCTCAGAAAGAGTGGTGAAGGGGCTCTAGTAGACATAGTAGATGAAGACCCCAATGTCTAGCACTGGGCCCACCAGCTTCATGCGCGCAGATACGGCAATTGATCCTCCTGAAATAGACGACCAAGCACTCGGAGACCTTCTCACGCGACTAGAGGAAGAGCTGGCGCGGAAAAAAGAGCGACTAGAATCATATGAAAAGAGACTAGGCGACCTACTTAGAACCCTTGAGGGCAACAGGAGCTTTACTGACAATCCTGTGACAAAAGAGCTGATGTTATCGGGTGGAAAGGACTCTAAGAAAGACAAGAAGCATGAGAAGAATGGGAATGACTGGATCAATTTTCAGGGGCTCATGCTTTACAAGGGAGATGCGCGACTTGGCGAAGCACAAGTGCATTTTGACTCGCTGGCGGCACTACGCGATGAGATTTTCGCCTTAGAAGAAATAAGTAAGGCCACCAAGTCTCTGATTAACTCAGGGTTGAAACCGGAGACGCCGTGCCTTGTCTTTCGCGGAAGAGGATTGGCGTACAAGCTCGTCCTCCGCCGAGGCGACGGAAGCGGATCCACCAAGCTATCCTACCAAGGACGCTTTCTCGTGCGATAAGAATCAGTAGAAACCCTAAATCAGCCTGTATCTGTTTACTGAGCCAGTTCGCCATACGCTCGAAGGAAACTTCTCATCAGATCGGACGGATTTGTGACCACACAAGAATATTTGAAGAACTTTCTTATTTGATCCCCATTAGGACCTATGGCTAATACCACTATCCCCTCTCTTTGCGCGTTCCTAAGTGTCTCGTGGAGATCCTCCTCAACATTTGGGTAGCCTGATGGCAAGCCGTCGCTTAACACTAGCATAAAGTTCTTCTCACATAAGTGCAGCTTTTGCATGCTAGCCGCAATTTCTATCGCGTCAGGCAGATAGGTCAACCCTGCTGGCCTAAGTCCGCCTATTCTACCCTTAACATTGTTAGAGTAAGCCTCAGCCGGATCCTTGACTATGTAGAATTTATCCCCGAATCCGTACATTCCCCATGGAGCGCTGTTGGCGCATAATGTGGAAGTTACTTCTGCTAGGGCTACTGCTGCCACTTCGGCAAAACATGTGGCGTACTTCCTCGCATCACTTATCATGGTGCTAACGCTAGTGCTGGTATCCACAAGGATGCTCCAAGACTCATTCTTCTTGAGCGGTTCGTCTTTTGTGAAAACATCGGTTCGGTGCGACATGCTTGCTGTGACTTGTATAGCTTCTTGGAGATCGACGATTCCGGCTAGTGCTTTGAAATCTTCGTCCATCTCGTTCTTCCACATTCGTAGCTGGTCCGCCATTGTACGCATAGGCCCAGCAATGAGTCCACGCAGGCGCAGATATTCTCTGTAATCTTGTTGCGGAAAAGCGACGGAATGAAAGTGTCTTCCACGAAGTAAACTTGCATATCTTTCCACTGCTTCAGTTTGGAACGTTTTCTGCCTTTCCAAGGTTGAGAATAACTTATTGGCAGCCGTTCGTGTTTCGTTGGCGGATACAGATGCAGATTCATTTCTACTAGATATCCCTAGTGCTTGGCGAGCTTGATGGAAAAGAGAATTAAAGTCCTCTCTTGAGACTCTTATAGGAACGCCGGATAAGATGTTGCATTCGCCATGATGATCACAGTACGGGAGTGCTGCGGTTTCGAGTGGTTTCCCATATTTCTCAAGCTCAGCATAGATGTAATTCGCAAGCTTCAGCTTAGACTTGCCTACACTGGTTTGTGCTTCCTTTCCACCTAGTAGCCAAGCGTCGCCGCGGATATTAGATTTGAATTTCCGCAATCTGCGCGCGATCTTTTCAACGGACCGCAGTATATCTTTAGACACTTGCCCATCTGGTCTCCCTACAGCAAGCCATAGAAGTATGGCAGATTGCGCTTTCGCGGCTTCAGTTGCGAAGTGGGCTGGTTTCTTCATGCCGAGTGCGGATAGAGCACTTGCATATGCCTGTAATTCCAATACTTCTGGTCTAATTCTAATGGCAGCTTTCTCAATAAGCGCATCTTCTACCAGACCAAGCGTGAAGGCTGCTAAATGGAAATCCTTCTGCTTCTGCCATTCCGAATATGACGCATACTCGGAAAGAACGGAATGCAGCGTAAGATGATCAACGGAAGCAAGGAACAATCTGCATATATTGTCGCGCCCTAATTCGTCATTCCTGAATGACATTCCTTCGAAGGACCACAGACCGTTATCCATAATGCGCGGCTCGGGGAGAAGGAGGATAGGACCCGAGTCATCTTTCCCTAGCACCGGGTATTCGTGCTTTGCAGTTGTGACTACATTTTCAACCCTTCCTGCCTTGCCAGATATCTTACGATGACGTGTTACTGCGAAATCTAAAAAGCTCATGGCCCATAGCTTCCAGCAGATCTAACGACGATTGAACACGCCGTTGACTACCTCTTGGACCATTTCTTGTATCTCCACACTATCACTGGTCATAGCAACAACGGTCTCTTGAGCAGCAAGTGTCGGAGACACTCCGTGTGCGCATAACTTACCCCAATTCATAAGATCTGCCACTGAGGGAGCGTAGGGGAGATCTCCAGACTTGTACTGTTGCCTTAGCTCTGCAGCTGCGCTTACTATTTTCCTCGCTGTGATTTCATCTACTCCACCTCTAGTTCGAACCAGCTGTACTTCACGGGCTGACAGTTTGTCACCGACACTCAGGTAGTCGAAGTTTAGCCACACAGTCATCCTCCTTCTGAAGGCAGCGTTAAGAGGCTTGGTGCCCGCGAACTCCGCGGAAAAAGGGTTCATGCTAGCAATTAGGTATCCACGCGGGTGCCTAGGAATGACTTCGTTGTCTTTCTCATTGAGGACTAGGTGCCCCCTAGTATCGAGGAGAGGGTTGAGCCTGGTAGCGACGTCCTGCCTCATCATGTTTGCCTCGTCCAAGTACAGTATGCCTCCCTGCCTGCACCAAGAGACGATCTGCCCATCAATCCAGTTGCCCTTACCGAGACCGATGTATCTCCCAAACAGATCGTACGACGAGGTCTGCAACCCGCAGTTTATCTCCCACATTGGTAGACCAGCCAGTTCCGCAACTAAGTAGACTATGTGGGTCTTTCCGGTTCCGCTAGGACCAATCAGCGCGCACTGCTTGAAGAAGGACAGCGCCCTCATTATGCGTTCAACATATTTCTGCCCTTCATCCACATACTCGGGCGTGTTGGACGGGATTAGTCTGCTCGTCTCCAGAGGGAACCGGTGTCCTTGGAGTAGGTCATACTGCGATATGTCATATTCCGATGAGAGGTGCGTTTTTCGTTGCTCACGCAGCTTTACTGTAGTTATCATGAATCTCGTTCTGCCCATCTCTAGCCTACGTCGTATAACCTCCTTGTCCGTATTGACAGTGTTCGTCTGAATACGCGCACCGGTACTTTCTTTATCCAATTGGCGTCACCTCTCTTCATTCCCACTGTTGATGCGGCTGAGCACTTCCCCTACGCCTTGGCGAAGTTTCTCGGCGCCTTTCTCGCAAATATCTTGAACCGTGCCATGTATGCAGACAATACCATGGGCTTCAGCCGTTTCCTGAGCTTTCCTGTCAATGGAGGGAACCGCTATGAGAAAAACGCAGATCGGCCTATGTTCAGCCATCTTGGATAAGGTTGGAAGTATCGACGGCAGAGTAACCCTACCCTCTGCTTGAATTATGTCAATTGCTACCGTCAAGTCACCTCTCCTACCCGCAAGGCTAAAGCTGTATGTCGAACCTGATGCCACGGTGAGGTATCCAGGAGTTTGAACCTGGAAACCCATTTCTGAGAGTACTCGAGTTAGCATGGGAAGGATAATGCTTTGCTGGATCTCTTGTAACATACCTTTTCTCAACCTATATGAGTATACATCGAGATAGATCGCGCTTCCCATAG
>JACQRY010000034.1 GCA_016206275.1 Nitrososphaerota archaeon | reverse complement strand
TAGGCGCTGCCCACAAAAATAAGTGAGATCATGGCGAAGAATGTCGTTACCACCGAAATTGATTGCACGGTCTTGAAGGCAGCACAGACGATGACGGAGAATGATGTTGGTAGTCTTCCAGTTGTAGACAAGGGGACTGCCGTGGGTATACTTACGGAGAGAGACTTGGTTCGCAGAGTGATCGCCAAAAGGAAAGACCCGTCAGCTTTATCGGTGAGAGAAATCATGTCTTCGCCAATAGTGTCGGTTCAACCCAGTGCCTTCGTTGAGGAGGCTGCCGATCTGATGGTAAAACATCAGATTAGAAGAATCATAGTTATAGAAAATGGTAAGCTCTTGGGCATAGTCACGAGCACCGATCTTGCCCGGTTTGTAAGTGCCCATGGAAAGTTTCTAAGCGCTTTAACTAGGGCCTTCTTTGAAGAAACGTAGATCAGGATAGCATAGACAATTGCTATCTTGGGGCATATCTTTCAAGATAGCGTAGATTTGAACCTAACTGTTTCTTCAATGCGTCAATGTTAGGTGTGGGAAGCGGATTGAGTCCCTTAAGCTTTGCTAAGTAGAGGGTGGAGAAATCCAGCAGATAGAGCAAGGACATGATCTTGCTTAGCCGGGTAGAACCTTTTGCCCAAGCTTCGAACGGTTTTGCACCGTTGTTGCGCATGATTGATTGGACTGCTTTGAACCGTTGATTTACTTCGGGCGGCTCTTTCTTTGACCTTAGGAGAATAGGAAGCCAAGTGCGGTTATTGTTTATCCATGCTTCGAGCTCGTTGTGGCACAGCTCAGGAAGCATTTCGACTGAGGAATGGACCTTCGCGTTTTCGTTCAAAGAATTCTTGAATCTAATGGCTGCAGCTTTCAAGGTTAGAGGAGTGTAGATTATCGGTTGACAGTTTTTCGTCATCTTTGCAAGCATGGCTGCGGGGTTTAGTCTGGTGGATGCTCGGGTAGAGGTTTGGTTGCCCACGTCTCTCATTATGTCAAGACACTCAACCAATTCTCTTTCTTTCGCATTCTTTCCCAAGCTCTCTAGCGCTATTCTTGCAGCAGGGATCAGCATGAAGGGTAGAGAGGATCGTGGGGAAGAAAGTGCCTTTACTTTGATGAAAGGTACACGCCGTTTTTGACTTACCTGTTCTAGCAGTCCTCCTGAAGAGACTGCGACACAAGGTATCTGTCGCTTTAATGCTTCTAGCAGTACGCTGACCGTCTCTTCAGTATTTCCTGAGCAACTGATAGTGATGACAAGGCTCTTTCGTGTCATGTGGAGAGGCAGATGATAGTCTTTGACTACCTCGATGCGAGCGGGCTGATCTTCGGAGAGCCAGTCTGCTATGATGTCTCCGGCTACGGCTGAGCCACCCATTCCGGCAAAAACTAGTCTTTCAGCCCGTGGGATAAAATTTAGTTGGAATTCTTCTTCTAAAGCCTCTTGGAAGTGCTTGGGCCAACGATCGTAGTCTTGGAAAAGCTTTGAACTGCCAATATCGTCTCGAAGTTTTCTTGGCAACTTACTTAGAAAGAATATGTGTAGGTAAATAAGTTCAACCGAACGGTGAACTTGTTACAGTGAGAATTTCTCTTGAATAGCGCCAGATTTCCACCTTTCTTCCTGAGTAGCGTTAAAGAGCCTCTTTAATAGAGCTACTTCTTCTCTGCTTGGCTTCACACCTCGTCTACTCATCATCCTTTCTTGTGTTCGGATAGCTGAGTCAAGGTCCAGTTCGAATGCTTTTCCGTTAATGCTCTTACTGTAGATCGTGAAGCTGGGTATGTCTTCGGTTGCGAGCCCATGTAATTGGGACGCTACTCCGACTTTCTTGCCGGTGTAGATTAGTGATCCTATTGAGGTTTTGCAGGAGTCTGCTAAGAAGCAGCCGACTTTGATCAGACCAGTTTCGACGGTTTTCCCGTTCATCTTTACTTTGATTTCACCGTAAGTGTTCTTTAAGTCAGAGTTGGTTGTAAGCGCGCCTAGGTTTACCCATTCCCCTACGTAAGAGTGGCCAATGTATCCTGCGTGTTGTTTGTTACTGTATTGTGAGATAATTGATTTGTCAACTTCGCCACTTACTCTGGAATGATCCATGATGGTGCATCCCTCGCTGATTTGAGCCGAGCGGAGAATCACGCTTCTACCTATGTATGCTGGGCCGCTTATTCTTGTAAAACTTTGTATTTCCGTGTCTTTACCTATGAATATGGGGCCGCTACGCGCATCCAAGGTAACCGATTTCTCCAAGAGGCCGCCCTCCTCCACGAAAATGTCTTTGCCGTGACCAAGCGTTGCCACAGTTAATTGGGCTCTTCGTCTGTTTCTTGTTGTGGTTTTGAACTGGTTGGTGATGGAGCGTGGGTTCATTTCCACAAGCTCCCAAGGTCCTTGGATCAGGGAG
>JACQRY010000024.1 GCA_016206275.1 Nitrososphaerota archaeon | reverse complement strand
GTTGTAATATAGTGTCTTTCACTATGAGAGGCGATGCTATGAATGAAGATTTAGGAGAGGGGATTGAGCAACAAACAAAGCTTCTTTTGGATGGAGATCCAAGGAAAAGCCTGAAGGTCCAGATTAATGAATCTGCCACCACCTAATTGACCCTAGGTATTACTCAAGCCCCAACATGCACCACAAGACGATCCTATAGGATTAACTCCCTAAGAAGCACCAGAACCCTCGAAGGCCACTTTTAAGTCCTTGTAAAAGCCATAAGTGAATGCCTAGAATCAGAGACGCGGTAATTCTCCTTCTACTCCTTTTTACTATCTTACAAGCAACGCCACCAGCCTCGGCTGAAAGTCTCATCACCACCTCTACGCGCCTAGTCTATGTTACGGACGAATGTGGTCAGCATAGAAACAATGTCGATGGAACTTTTTACCCCGGCGATGCGCGCGCTAGAATCGGAGATAGCCGAAGTAACATTTTATAAGACAAGTTCCACCCTTGAACACGAAGCTCCTGGAAAAGAATTCGTCCTTGGAAAGGTCCAGAAGAACCTGATGAAGAATAAGGTCCTTCTCAATCAGGTCTTTTCTTTGAATGTCAAGCGTCTGTGCTACCGCGTCAACGAAGTCCGCTCTCATGCGACCACTCTTTCAGCGATCTTAGCAACGGTGTTTGGGTAATTCTTCGCATACTTCCTGAGCTTTTCTTTTGAGGTAGCGCTTGTCCATTCCGAAATATCGAGGACTATCCTGTCCTCAGGAACTCCATTATACCTCCAGATGTATATGAAGTCAAGGATTGTCTTTTCTGGATCAGAGTATCTGATACCGTTCTTCTCCTTAAGGCCGAAGCCTAACAATGAAGGCGAAAGCTTCACGAACTTGAATTTGTAACCAGCTATGTTCATAGGCTTCGCTCGAAATATGGAGCCGCTAACCACCTCTTCGATTGAAAAGTGCTCATGAGTCATGTTGTTCAGTTTGAGTGCGCTGCGAAGACCGAAGTACCAGTCTTTCACTTTCTTCAGTCCTAATCCCTTGGCCACTAGCTCCAGATGATTGTATTTGGTCCTTCCAAGTTTTAGCTCTTCGAGTGGCTTGATATAGAATACTCCTCTGAAGATTCTCACAACATATTTCCTTTTCACAAGGTATCTAATTGCAGCGTCGTATTCTGTCCCCATCGACTTGCAATACGCTTTAAGCTCGTTTGATGTCACGAATTCTTTGTTCTCGATGCGGAGCCTTCTGAGCAGGAGGCTAATTGACATCTATATCACATTGTTCCACTTTATGGAACCCTCAGATATATATCATTATGTGCATTTGGGCTCAAATATACTCCACTATTCATTGGTTATGAATGCGCGAGTGTTCCGAGCTCCCATTTCGAGTTAATGACGCTGGCATGAGATGCATCAGAACAGCTTGCAAACAAAGGATTCGCTCAAAAGTCAGGGGCCGGAAGGGATTCTAACTCATAGTCCTCTTTTAAGGTCTCAGAAAAGTCACAAATGGATGCCTAGGATAACGAATGCACTAACTCTCCTGCTTCTCGTCTTTACAGTTGCTATTTCGCAGCTAGCTCCTCAAGCCTTGGCTGGAAACCATGTTAACATTTCTACGCGTCTCCTTTATGTCGAGGACGAATGCGGCAGGCTCAGAAATAATGCCGATGGAACCTTTTACCCTGGAGACGCGCTTAAGATTATGTATGGGATAGATCTGGGCCCAGACACAAGTTTCCTATACCTTGAAGTTACCTACGATTCAGGCATCTTCACCGCATCGGGTTCCACGGATATTTCAGGAGAATGGCACTTCGAATTGAACAAGGAAACCAAGCCAGGCTCATACGTGATAAGCTTCACCGCACACGGGGTTTACACGTACACCTATGTCGAAGGGAACCTGACGAAGATAGCTTCTGAATATGTTCAGGCATCGTCAAGCCAAGTCGTCAGCGTAGTTGCTTACGATCCTCGATTTACGGCGCTCCTAAGCTATCCCCTGTTCAAAGACTCGGGGTGGGATAGTTACGAGAAACCCTTCGTAAGTCTAGTGCGATACGATGGTAATGGCCCGCTAAACGACACGAAGCAAAGGGTCTTAATCGATGATTACAGCTATACCCTCGTGGGTAGCAAAAGCGTGCTCAATCGTGAGAAATGTCTGAAGTCCAACCTAACAGACTGCTCAGACCTTGTGACAAAGAGCTTCCCTGATGGCAGGGTGCTCTGGTGGAATAGCACAAAATGCGGGATGCCGCTACAAGGAGATAGGCGCTATGCGAGGCTCGTCATGAACATGACTGGAAACAGCATGAGGGATATTCTTCAAGATGGGTACAGCGCGATAGATGTAGGTCTAACCTTCTACTCGAAGCTATATGCACTTCAACCCAAACCCCTGTTCGAAGTAAGTTACACCTACCGGCCTGAGGGCTTCAAGCAGCCCATAATCGTCAAGGCATACAAGCCTGCCAACGGAGGCTGGAGTATCGATTCGAACGTGCGTTTGGATCTTGCGATCAAGCCGAATGGGAACACGACCTACGGCGAATACCTGCTAGCCTACGCCTCAGAAAAGACTCGCGACGATGAAGCGTTGAAGATATTTCAAAACGACTTTTACGCAATGGGGTCCCAAATATTCGAAGCTAATGGCTCGCTAGATGCACTGGTGAACAGGACAAGCCTCTTAACCTACAGCACGATGCTAACCGTAACAGGCTACGGACAAGCTTACAGTTCCAAGGTAGCGAGCACATTCATGTTCACGGGCGAACCAGTTGAACTGTACGTGAATATGGTAGGAGGCGGGCTTAACATCAAAAGGATCTACGAAGGAGGCACCTATATTTCATTAGACCTAGATATTGCGAAAGAAGCGGGAGGAGTAAAGTGGATATCAGCTTATGACGAAAGCGGGACATTGATGAAGAACTTTACGCTTCCCGACGCAGCAACGAACTCGATGTATGGAGCTACAGGGTGGTTTGGGCCCTACTTCATCTCGATACCCTTGAGCCCGAATTCGGGCTCGCAGTTGAGCCTAAGGTATGGGAATGTCTGGGGTGCATCCTCAGAAGTCAGAATACAATCAGGCCCATATCACGAGAGCAGTTTAGTGTTCGGCGAAGAGCTCGCCTATCTGCTCGGAGTTGTAATATTCGCCTCAATTCTGATCGCCATGATTACGAGGGCGGTCAAAGCCAGTTAGTGACTTTTCCCCCGCTTTTAAGACGATAATCTATCATTTGATGACAAGCATTGGCGCCATTGAGCCCCCTCCAGATACCTCTCAACCCTTTAGACTGGTTTAACCAATTCTCGACCTTCATCTTTCAGCTCTTCACAAGCGCCTTAGCAGGTGCTTTCGAACTCCTCCTCAACAGCCTAGGAGGTGAGCAGGGAGTATACTTCTTCCTCATCAAACTTCCAATAGGCCACGCTGCTGCTGGCGATATCGGTCCGGCCATAGTGAATGTCCTGGAGATAATTAGAAATGTTTCGCTGATCTTCTTCGCTGTAGTTTTCCTAGTTGCAGGCATAAGCTATGCTCTAGAATCCTTCGGAGCCATGAGAGAAGGTACGGCTTCTGGCATCCTTACGGGAAGCGTCTTCACATTGATCACGATCTTCCTAGCGCTCCCCCTCTACAACGCCACGGCATCGCTCCTCAACGTGCTTACTGACCCCGGTTCGAAACTAATCCTAGAGCCTGGAATGATCATGGGAGTATTGAAGGCAACGATAAGCCCGCCTCCAGTCAATGCTGAACAGGCACTTCTCAATGCTATCATGGCTGTCTTTGTCTTCATCATTGACATGATCGCTCTTATTGCAATCGCCGTCCTAGGGGCGCTGAGAATATTCTTCGTCGGCTCCCTGGTCGTGATGATGCCCCTCCTGCTGATCCTCAGGCTCATACCGCTGACCAAAGGAGTAGCAGAATCTCTCATTGAGATGCTGGTAGGGCTAATGCTTGCTAGCGTGATAGCTGCAATCTTCCTGAGATTCGGCTTCGAAGTGATCCAACAGTGGGGAGGGCTATTGGCCATGCTTGCAGCGTTCGGCACCATCGTAGCAGCTGCGATGATGCCTACCGTGCTCGCACCGAAACTGGGTAGTCTATTCATGACGACTGCGGGAATAGTGACGGCTGGAGCACAAACTGGAGCAACGGTAGCAGGACTTGCGGCAATAGGGGCCGGGACGGCAGGGGTAGGAGCACTTCAAATGATGGGCGGCGGTTCCATACTTCGCGGTGCTGTAGCGAGTGCTACACCCAAGCTAGGCAGTTTCGCCGACAGAATAGTCGGATGGTCCAGCCTGAACCTTGGACATTTGGGAGGGCTCGCAACCGCAGCCACGGCTGGAGTCTTAACGACAAGCAGGATCGCACCGCCAATGATCAAGGGTGGCCTTACGGGACTATCTAGAGGGTTTGGGAGGACTGGGCTGGCTCCGGGAGGGCCGTTCGTGGCGACCCTGAAGCCACCTCTTTTCAAAGAAACAGCCAAGGAGACTGCCCTAGGTGTCTACAGCCCCTACGCACTAAAGTACGCCGGGACCACAGCCGAAGCACTCCTCCTACAATTTTCTAATCAGCCTGTCGCGGGAGAAAATTCTTCGGAAGGAATCTCTTGGATAAAACAAGTAACGGAAGGTTGGAGTGCTGTGACTGCTGGACAATATATTAGAGATAGGACAGGAGTGGGACACTTGGACAAGAACTATTCCATGGTAGGTTCAGAATTCCAGAAGTTCATAAAGTCTCTGGAAGCTAAGCCTGAAATTGCGAGTCGGATTAGGCGCAACCTAGATGCGTGGTACGACAGCGAAAAATCAAGAAAAGCGAACCTAAGACCCATGGTGGAAAATATGGGGTTCAATCGGCTAAGGTTGGAGGAACAACTTTCAAAGAAACCCTACAATCCGCAACTGGAAAAGCTCGATCTTGGAGAGGCGTTCAAGTCGATGGATACTACCTTTCGTGAAGTCCCTGCACCATCTCTCCACATTGTAAAACCTGCCGAACATGGTGCAAAGCCGACGGAGCTGACCGATAGCGAAGCAAGGAACAGGCTTCTTGAGTTAGATGGGCTATCCGGGGGACGCGTGAAGAAGATGAGCTCAGAGGAGTACAAAGAAACTATCGACTTCCTAGGGTGGCGTCAAAGAGCACTTGAAGATAAGATGAAGAATGAGAAGCTAAGTGAAGATGAAAATTGGCAATTAGGACTAATCAAGAAGACGATTGAAAGGCTCGAAAGAAAGCGTAAATCGTCAGCCAGCCTCCATTGAGCGGAATAAGTCTTCCCCGAAGGTGTCAGTGTCTATGTACTTGTACCCAGTCCCATTAGAGCCGTATGAGTATTCATGGAATATTTCCATGAGACGCTTGATGATCCAACATGCTGACCTATTTTCCTTCTTTCTGGCCTCTTCGTACTGATTGCACATCTTCTCAAGTGCGTCATGCCACTTACCCCACTCGGTTCTACGCAAGAAGTCTGCTTCGTCTGACATCGCCATTTTATCGCTTCTAATTCGACCTTGTGCTACCGTCTCATTTGGGCTTTCTCTCCATCCCTCGACTTGCACCCTGTCCTCGAAAGCCTTGAACTCCCATTCAGGAATGTACAAAAATGCTTTGACTGGATTTTCCGTAAGCCTATGTTCGTACTCCTTTAGGGCGAGTGGGTTCTTCTCCATCAGCACAGATCTAAGCTTGCTCTTAGCTTCTTCATCCCCCTTCAATACTGCAAGCAGGTAATCATGCAGAAAGTCAGGCCAGAAACTCTTCTCGTGCTTACCGTATACGATGTAATCTCCGGGTATCCATGCATTGAGATCGAGTTTGCTCTCATCTTCATCTTCGACGCCGACCACTTTGGAAGACTCTTGGGACTCGCTTGTCG
>JACQRY010000023.1 GCA_016206275.1 Nitrososphaerota archaeon | reverse complement strand
GGAGCCAAGGCGGGTCAGAAGGTTAAGATCAAGGTGACTAATGTCGGCCCCAGATTTGCGAACGCTGAGATCGTCACTTCACAAAGCGGGGGATCAAATCCCTCCTCAACAGAGGAATCGGCCCCTTCATCAACGTAGTCAACAGGGCAACAAGATCAATAGGACCTATCCTTTCCGAACTACAAGAATTATACAATAATCTTCTTCAGCTCTTTGGATGAGTTTTCTTTCGATCTTGGCGTAAGCGGTAGCCATCATCATTATCCAACTCTTGTAATCTCCGGATTTTGTAATCAAACGCATAGAGGATGTCTGCCTGATATAGGGATTGGATGGTGGTTGTAGTATTACGTACATACACAAAGATTTATCCCCCTGATAGAGACACATCCTGAGCGAAAGATGGCTGTAGCAATACAAAGATGGAGGGATTTCCTCAGCCTCAGTGTCGAGGAAAGGAATCAAGCCATAGAGCTCTCATCAGAGATAAGAAGGGAATTAAGACAGCATTTCACCCTGAAGGAACTGGACTTGGGCGCATCTAGTTGGGAGGATGTAGACCTGAAAACTCTGTTGAATCTTCGTCAGGAACGGCTCTTCGAGGCAATGGCGAAGAAACACGTTAGTCCTAGGCAAGTGCTTGGAAACATGAGAGATTTGCATGCAATCATTGCAACCGAAGCTTCTAGACCATCGATGAACTCTCGGATGGAAGATTGGATGGAATACCGATACCTTCAATAGATTATCAGTCTCAGAACTGCGTAGACGCCAAGAGGCTGATGGGTTACTGAACGTATTTGAGGAAAGGCTCTTAAGCCTCTATCTCTAGGAGGTTTCTCATATGAATCTTCAGAAGGGTGCTTTGATAAGCATAGCGTTGACTGCTATAGGTGTCGTTCTGTTGCTTTTCACCTTTAGCGCAGCGTTTGAGTTATTCCGCTCTTATGCTTCTCTAACCCTTACTGGAGGTGATTTTGTGGCGGCGGTGGGTGAGGTTTTGGTTGCGGCAATCCAAGCAATGTTCCTAGGAGTTATGGCTTGGGTGGGATCGATTCTGCTAGTGAGGGGAGTTGACTTCATGAAGGTTGACCGCGGAGTCGGGGTTGTAACATTCCGGGTTGATAAAGGCGTAGGCATCGCCACCCTTGCCGAAGGTTCTGAACGCAAGGAAGGCTAGAAGTGGAGTGGCAACGACATCCTGCGGGCCAAGTTAGATTAGGAGGAGCTTATAGGCCTTGGAGGAGGCAGTCTCCGTCAAAGGCCTTAGACTTATGGCGATGGCCATAAGTCTGGTTGCTGTGCTGATCCTAGGGACCCTCGCATACTCCGGTTTTCAAGAGTTCAACTACGTGACCCAGGATCTTGGCCAACAGGGACTAGGTGGAAGCATGGTTTTCAATGCTACTCATATCTCTATAGCGGACTTGGATCTTGAGAACCGAGGATTATATCCCATTGCTCTAGCCTTGGACGCTGATCTTACCGTAGAAGGATTCTCCATAGGTTCAAGCTCACTGGGCCCTTTGACCATACCGCCAGGAAGCCGGAGCAGAATAGACTTCAACTTGCCAGTACAGTTCAGTCAGGCGTTCAGCGATCCTGTTGTCCTCAGCAAGATCCTGTTCAACGGCACCTCGATGGATCTAAGAATTGATGTTGCTGGAGGTATGCATCCATTCCTCAACGCGAAAGTATCTGGTACCTTGAACAATACTGTAGGTCCTGTTTTGGACGGATTTAATCTGAGGATTCAAAGTCCTACGCTCCATAATGAGACTCATGTGAAAGTGCCGTTAACCATCGGGTTCACGAATAACTCTCCTATTCCGCTTGACGCGACTTTCTCCGCCAGAATCATATCTACACCAACAATGGTCGCAGTAGGCAGCTACGGGTTTGGTTCAACCAGAATACTTGCAGACCCGGGACAGAGTTATCAGGAGACGGTTGACATCTTTCTACGCACGGATGCCGTAGCGCAAGGCGTTTACGTTGCTGAGCTGGAGTTGTCAGGTCAAGGCTTCACGTACAGTTGGCGGCAGGATTTCAGAGGCGAGTAAGCGATTGGAGTCTCCTAGACGAGGACGTAAACTGAGTGTTGAATACATGTCTAGAGGAATACGTGCCACCGTGCTCATAATCATCAATTACACCTTGTTCTTTCTGGTGCCGACCATGCTGTATAATCTTACAGGTCAGCTTACGCCTTCCGTCGAGACTACCATTACGAGCTATTTCGCAGCCATCGCGGCTCTTACCGTGATCAGAATAATGTTGAAGGGTCACGCCTTGTCTGTTGCTTCAGGCATAGCTCTGGGGTTCGTGCAGGCTTTATTCATCTATATAGTAACCGACGGAGGAGTGTTAACTTTGGAGGTCAGCGGATTATCTGTTACCTTGGAGTTCCAGCCTCTGCTTTACTTGATGATGACTCCCCCACTACTAGGCACTGTGCGACAATTCTGGGATTACGTTAGTAAGTCAGCGTCGCAGCCAGTCAACATGATTGAAGTGGTTGGAGAATAGCCTCGAATCTGCTTTGATTGTTTGCCATTGATGGTAGAAACATAGTTAAACGATATCGCCTCAGGGAGCGTTTGATGAGCTTCGAGGTCGTCGAGCCAAAGGTTTTCCCCTACTTTGATTACCGGCGATACAGCTTCTCCCTGGCTGTTAGGAAAGGAGATTATGTTTTCACATCAGGCCAAAGCGCAAGTGAATTTGATTCTTCTTTGAGAAAGATGGTTTGTAAAGGCGGTCTCAAGGATCAGGCTCGTACGATCCATGAGAAGATCAGGCTTGTTCTAGATTCTGCGGGAATAGACTTCAATGATGTTGTGAAGATTGTGGACTATGTGGCGCCGGCTGTAATGGGGCAGGAGGCTGTTATCGATAAGGTGAGGGCGGAGTATTTTGACGGTAATTTTCCTGCGATAAGCAGGGTTTACGTTGAAGGCTTGGTTAGATCTGATGCTCTTCTTGAGGTTGAATGCATCGCATCTACACGAAGATCAAAGAGTTTTGAATACGTGGAAAACAAATCGAAAGGAGTCTATCCGCTCGCTGTTAGAAGGGGCAGTATAATGTTCACTTCCTTAGCGGCGCCTCAAATGACTAGCAGCAGTGCAGTTGGAAGAGCGGGTTTGAGGTCCCAGGCAAAACGCGCATACGGCAACCTCGAAGCGACCCTTCAGAATCTCGGTGCTGGGCTAGGTGATGTGGTGAAGGTTACTGAGCACGTGAAGCCTTGGTGCCTAAAGTATGTCGGTGAGATTGTAGATACTCGTGAACAGTTCTTTCACGATGAGTTCCCTGCGGTTACCCAGATAGCTGCTGATCAGCTTTCACAGAAAGGGGCGTTCATAGAGTTGGAGGCGATAGTAGTCCTTAATGGAAGTAAGAAGACCGTAGCTGATATAGACACTGTAAAACATCAGAATAGGGCGTCCAGCCGCGCGATGCGAAAAGGAGGTCTGATCTTTGTGTCAGCCATGCCTGCAAGGAAAGATGTAGGCGAGTGGAGGATAGGCGGAGGCTCCATTGCTGCTCAGATCGAGCAGATATATGGTAACATGGGCAGAGTTTTGGATTCGGTTGGCGCAGGTCTCCGCAATGTTGTCAAGACAGTGGATTATCTCTTACCAGGTGGTCTTGAAGGTTATCGGGATACTGCTGGCCTAAGGAGGAAAGTCTTCAAGGAGAAGTTTCCTGCGTCCAGCGGAGTTTTGGTTAGAGG
>JACQRY010000021.1 GCA_016206275.1 Nitrososphaerota archaeon | reverse complement strand
TCTTTACACTACAGCAGGATACATCGCAGGCTACGGGGGAGAAGTATTACAGAACTCTTTTCTCAACACCATATCCTTGCCCTTAAGAATCGGGGGTGGAGCATTCATGATATTCCTCGGGCTACAATCAGTGGGGCTAGTTCCAAGGCTGATAGGTGTCCGCACAGCGCCCATCTTCCCGCGAGCAGGCGAAAGCTGCAGAATAGGCGGCTCGTTTCTTGTTGGTCTATCCTTCGGCTGCCTCCAATCTTTTCGAGCAAGCATAGTAACGATCATGCTTTATTATACATGGGCAATAGGCTCAGCCATTCAGGGAGCCTTAATCCTCCTAACACTGTCTCTCAGCTTCGGAATCCCCTTCATCCTCTACGCAATCTTCTCCGACAAGTATAGCTTCGTGTCCAAGCTTGCCCCAAAAATGGACCTCTACATGCCCAAGATCTTAGCCGGTTTCATGCTACTCATAGGCACCCTAATGATAATAGATGCTCAACACCCAATCCTAGACCTCTTAGACATGCTACTGCCAACCTCAATCAAGACACTACTCTAGCTAATCTAAAACCGAACGTTAACGGTTCTTCATGCTGTCCTATCAAGTAGCTCTTGCACAATCATGCATCACCTAGACCAATCCCTAGCATCTCCTTCATGCGAGAATATGACTAGGTTTGTGAACTTTCGTTTTGGTGAACTCCCTTGCTGGTGCCACAAGGAGCTTCTTAAGCTTCGGGTCGTCAGCAGCGATCCAGATGACTTTCTCCCATGTTGCATAATCTCTCGGAGCTTTTCAGATACTCCAGTATTCCGGAGAATTCGGTCTGTATCTTTCTAGAAGGCTGTTCCAGAGCCCTTCTTTACCATCAGCTTTGTTCCCATTGAGCAAGGCGCGTTTGCGGGTAATAAGTTGTGCAAGTCTGGCATTTAAGCTGACTCCTCACGGCATCAAACGTAGAGCTCTTGCGTATAGCTTCGTCAAGTGAGCCACTTTAAGCTATTTTGACAAACGCGCACGCCACTGTTATCATTGTGCTAATGGTCCTGTTTATTTTGGAGCTAGGATTGTAAGCTCATCCATTGTTCGTATGATCCTAGTTCTTAGCTCACCGGGTAAAGCTGAAAGAGCCTCGATCTGAGTCTTCACGAGTCTGTTTCTGTTCTCTTCTGGGAGGGCTTTCAAGCCTTCCATCATCCATTTCACGTGCTCCTTCCTCTGTTCGTCAGACATTAGAGCGAGAGTGTTAAGTCTCCTACGCATGATTGCAGATCTCTCATCCTCCGACAACTCTGAAATGACCCCGACCATAACGCGCATGGTAGCGCTGAACTCATTTCTCAAGGCGAGGGGCCTAACCAACAAGATGAGGACTGCTCCTCCGAGCACAAGACCGAGTCCAACTCCGAAACCCAGCGGGTTAGTGTCTGGGTGGGGGGTGAGGAAGTTTCCCATGAACATAGTTACAAAACCGTAGATTAGCAGAAGTGTTCCTAAGTGGAGGAGGACTTGTTTCGCAACAAGTTGAGCAAATGTTTCGATACCTTCTTTCAACTTGGCCTTATAGGCTCCTCTCACAGGCACTATCACGATATAGGCCAAGACTATGAGGGTCAGCCCGTACCAGGCGGCCAGAGGATCAGGATTTGGCATGACATAGCGGCCGGGAATCAGCATTGTGAAGGGGATTGCGCCCATGAAAGCGTTGATGAAGCCGTAGAGAAGGATCAGTAATCCGGCGAAGAGGATGGTGTCTCTTCCTATTCCGGCTCCTCCTCCAAAGCTTGAGTCGGCACCTAGCATTCTTCTCGCCCTTCCCTTCAGCATCTTATAGATTCCCCTGACTGGGATGATTATTATGATCCCCCAGAAAGCAAGAACAAATCCCCACCAATTCCAGACTGGTGGAGGAAAAACCTTTTCAGGCTGGAACATGATCAACAACCCGACCCCACTGAGAATAACGCCTTTCACGTAGTTAACACCTCCAGGGAGGATTAGGTCGGGCCGAAAAGGCATCCGAGGCCTCGCGTCCATCCCATTGACACTAAGCGTGAAGGGTGATCTTAGTCCCGGCACATGACGGCCCTGTGTTAACCGCGATCCCAGCCATGCTGCAGATCCCCAGAATCCTATAATCCCGGCTATGAATATCGAGGCCTTGGGAATCGGAGCCAATGAGGATGTGAGGACTGCCGCGAGATAGATGAATAGGGGCATGAAGACGACTCCCCCTATAAATAGCGGAGACTTGTACAATGCGTAGGGTTCATTGGGCGCCAGCGGGAAAGTCATAAGTGACATTATTCCTGAAATGAAACTTATCCCGATGTAAGGAGAGACATCAGATTGAGGTATTCTACCGAAGGCGGAAACAACACCAAGATAGATGGTTGTTAGGATTAGCAGAGCGATAAAGTGACCTATGTTTGCCCCTCTTCCCCTCGCTCTCCGTAGTAGACTTGCGATCGCGAAGAAGACGATAGGCAGAGAATACCCAGTCCCCAGAGCCTCAAAACTTCTGCCGTCAGCTAGGAAATTACTGATTGTCCACCACCAGCTGGTCAGAGCTACGTAGAACAGAACATACAGCGGAATCACTTTGATGGCAAAGGGCGTTCCAGACATGTGTCTCTCCTACTCAAACTGGTTCGCAAACCGATTGTATCTTGGTTACTCATTAAAACCTGAAAAGAAACGTGCACAAGACTTTCGCCACTGCAAGGTAGCGCCATGAAAAGCTAAGCCAATGCAAGCAAAACCTGTGTTTTGGGTTTGCCAGATAAGCTATTGCGCATTAAGATCAGATGAGGCGGACTACCTACCCTGCATCCTTCTGCATCAGATTAAGCATCAGGAGGACGAAGGGAAGACATTTTCACCCATCCAACGCCGCCCCATCGGGACAAAGCTGCAAGAGTTAAAGGAAAAACGGCCGATGAGCCCTGTTGTAAGATACAGCGGCTGATGATGGCTGCATACCCTTAAATCCATGATTTTCGTTTCTGGGTTGACATGAATACAGTTAGGAGTATGTCGGGCAAGACCTTAAACGTCTCTCCAGAATACTTGCGAGCGGCTGAAACCGCACCCGCGGATGCCGAGAAGCTGTGTAAAGTTTGCGGTGATCCCGGAGTGAGGGTGCTTTCAGTCACCGTTGCTACCCATGTGGATGCTCAACACTGGGGCATTTTGAGTGAAGGGTTTAGATTCTCAGCTACAGCCGACTGCCCAGTGATTTACTTTAACAATAGCAAAGATATCTACTTCCTAAGGAAAGAGGTCAAGACAAGGTATGGCCTGAAGGAGAAGGAACCGCCAAGGCCGATATGCTACTGCCTCCAAGTTACCGAGGAGAGGATAGCTGAAGAGATTTTACAGAAGCAGTGCTGCTACTCGTTGCAGGACATTGTAAGTTACACCAAGGCTGGTACCGGAAAGTGGTGCCTTACGACCAATCCCTCTGGAAAATGTTGCAGAGACTATCTCCCGCAAGTGGTTGACAAGTATCTTGCCAAGGTAGGAAGGAAGCCTTTGAGGGAGGAGCTACAGGAGATAAAGGAGAGGCTTCAGGCTAAAGATCCTCTGCAAGAGGTGGTTCTGAGCATCAAAGGGATGACTTGTGAGAGCTGCGGTGTTTCAGTAAAATCCATGCTTGAACAGATCGGTGCAAGAAATGTTACCGTATCCCATCGGGAG
>JACQRY010000020.1 GCA_016206275.1 Nitrososphaerota archaeon | reverse complement strand
TCGCCTGTCGCAAGATTCGAGGCTTGCTGGAGACCTGCGAGCTTGTCTGCGCTTATCCCAAGATACTCCTCGTGAAGCGTTAAGGCGGTTCTTAGGAACTTGACGGATTCATCGTAGGCGCCTACCCTAGCTTGCGAGTTAGCGCTTCTAAGGTTTAGGATCACAGAGGCGAGCTTTACCGTCGCGTTCTGTGACGAATTGACCGCTTTTCTAAAGGGTTCGAAGGGACGTTGAATGGTTCTCAGCTCATCCTCTAGCCTGATTACCTCCGCCTCTCTGCTCTTTGATGCGGACTCCAAGGACTCAACCTGCGCATTCGCCTTCGAAAGGTCTGCCTGGGTGTTAGTTAGCTCGGACTTGGCGGTAGCTAAGCTCTGCTCGAGAGATGAGGTCTGAGAAATGGCTTTGCCCAGGTCCGACTTAAGCGATGAGAGCCTGGTCTCAGATGCCACCAGCTCGGACTCGGTTT
This sequence comes from Nitrososphaerota archaeon, assembly GCA_016206275.1. GTDB lineage: Archaea > Thermoproteota > Nitrososphaeria > Nitrososphaerales > JACQRY01 > JACQRY01. The sequence continues at coordinate 1,813 of JACQRY010000020.1, read as the reverse complement.
CCCTCAGACCTTCAGTTAATTCGCTTATCCTGGGTTGCAGGGAGGGAACGCCGGCATAAGCGTAGCCTGAAGTGACGAAACCCGTTACGGAGCCAACCACAAGCAATGCTGCCCATAGCGCCAATCCTCTTGAATTCATATCTACCATTCACAGATGGAGGGGCTCCAATATATTTGCGCGCCTCTCCCACCATGATTTCAACAGCGGCAGAACGTCGTTTCCTAACAACCAGTAGCTTACTGTAGCTTAGGCATCAGAACCTCCGCTGATATCCATGTTGACAGATTATTTTCCAGTGAAATGAGGAGGCCTCTTGTTGAGGAACGCTTCTATCCCTTCTTTGAGATCCGACGTGGACGCCACCTTCACCACTGCCTCAAATTCTGCTTCAAGTCCTTCTGAAATCGAGTCCCCATCAAAGCTGCGTCCGACTGCTGATTTAGCCTCTGCAATAGCCACAGGGGCGAGCCGCGTCACATGTCTGACGAAGCTTGACGCGATGTCGACTACTTGACTCGACGAAGCCACTCTGTTGACCAAGCCTATTCTCAACGCTTCAGAGGCATCGATGAGTTGTCCGCTGAGGATCATCTCCAATGCCTTTGCCTTCCCTACGAGTCTCGGCAGTCGCTGCGTACCTCCCCACCCAGGTATCATACCGATGTTGACCTCAGGTTGGCCAAATCTAGCGTCATAGGAGGCGACACGATAGTCGCAGGAAAGGATAAGCTCGTTTCCTCCTCCTAGAGCCGCTCCCTTGATAGCTCCTGCAACAGGTTTCCTCATTTGCTCGATTAGCGTGAAGGTGTCCTGACCGAGTTTTACGTAGTCTAATAGTTCCTCCTTGGCCATTCGCTGGAAGGATCTGATGTCGGCACCTGCGGAGAACGCCTTCTCTCCCGCACCGGTTACGACCAATCCTTTCACCGAAGCAGTAGTGTCTGCCTCTTGCACTGTTGCTTTGAGCTGTGTGAGCACGGGGAGCGATAGGATATTTAGAGGTGGATTGTTGATAGTGATTACGACTATTCCGTCTTGGAACTGTGTATCTACAAGTTTAGGTTGACTCAACCCTAAATCGTTCCTAATGGTCGCAAAGCGGTATTTATCTTAGAGATCTCTTCGGCTAGGGCATAGTTCTTTCACAGGGCATTGACTACATTTCGGAGACCGTGCGGTACACAATGTTCTGCCGAATCTGAGCAAGGCGAGATGAGTTTCTCGCCGCATGTTGAGGGGAGCACTCTCCTCTAACGCGTCTCTTATCTGACCGTAGCTAGCACCCTTGGCTGTAAAATGAAGTCTGGTAGCAATTCGTCGGACGTGAGTATCCACTGGAACTATGTCCCTCTTACCTGAGAAAGCAAGAACAACATCAATGGTTTTGTCTCCAATGCCCAAGAAGCTTCCCAGACTCTTTCTTACTTCCTCATCTGACTGCTTAAGTAGAGTTTCCAACCCCTGTGGATATTTGTTTTTCACGTGTTTAGCGATAACTTTGATGCGAGGCGCCTTAAGATTGTAAAGGCCTGCGGATCTAATGCTCCGCCTGATTGTATTCACCGATGCTTCTGAGAGAGACTTTGGGTCAACACCAACTTTCTTTTTCAGGGTTTGGAAGGCCTGCCAACTGTTCCGATCATTGGTGTTCTGAGATAAAATGGTTCCAACCAGATTTTCAAAGGCGGAGGCCCATTTGAAAGGTACCTTAACTTCTCCAACATGCTTGACGATCAAGCGCAGAACCAGTTGACGCCTTTCCTTCTTATCCATCACCTTAACCTGTCCCTACTCCTTGGCTTATAGACGGAT
>JACQRY010000036.1 GCA_016206275.1 Nitrososphaerota archaeon | reverse complement strand
GTCGTAGGCGCAGTCAGCCTAAACCATGCCTATATCAACGAGATACTGATACACAACTTCAGCTACCCCTACGTCTTCATATCAGCCGCCTTAGCAGGCTTCTCTCTCCTACCAGCCACACACATACGCTCCATCTGGGCATCCAGAGCAGCAGGCATCCTGATCATCCTACTTGGCTTAATCACCCTCTACATTGGCATAACTGCATTCCAGGGCCACATAGCTAGAGGACTGGCTGCAGCAGCGAGGTAGCATTAGGAAGGCCCCCGTTAGGGGCCTCCACCTTTGGAAACCGCAAAACCGATCGGTTCCTCGGGGGCCTACTCACCTCTTTTTTACCAATCAAAAAATCCTAATTTGACTTCCGGGGGCGGTTGCCTAATGATCTCAGCTCACCATGCTTATATCATTCTTGAATGGGATTTTCATTTATGCCCAGTAATCCGTCACTTCTAACGGGGAGGGGCCTTAATGTTATTCGTAGCTTAGTGGTATCACTGTTTCTGCTAATCTTGTTTATTGTGGGCGTTTGGATGCTTGAGCAGACTATGAACTCTGTGGTTCTACTCGGGCGTGATTACGTAGATCTGCCCTTCTATAGTCTTCGTGTTGATGTGTGGTTTTACCATGATGTTTCATATATCCTCCTCTGGCTATCATATGCAGGATTCGTCATCTGGGAAATAACGCCCTGGAGAAAAGGCCGGTTGACAAGTGGAAGAGTGGTCATCGCTTTGTCGGGGTTTGCGTTGTTGACAGCTGGACTTTGGCTGACCCAAGATGTTATGAACGCCGTCCTGATACTGAACAGGGCTTATGTTGACTTCCCGTTCTTCGCTTGGAAGCCTGACCTCTATAACGCTCGAGACGCAGCCCGCTTGTTAATCATCCTTGGCTTTGTCGGCTTCTATTCCCTGATCCGAGTGTCGGGGGAAGACTAGTAGGCTCAAGACTTGCTTCTATCAAGTAGCATGGTGCGGTCGCCGGGATTTGAACCCGGGTTACCAGCGATCCGCCTCTGGTAGTTGGCAGGCATCCACACCCTTGCTAAGGTTTGATGTCCTAGACCAGGCTAGACGACGACCGCACGTCACCATAGTTTGCTACGGAACGGAGCACTGGTATTAGATAACTGGTTTTAAAGATTAGCCTCCTTCATAAGCACCTTAATCTAACAGTGTTCAACTGTCAATAGCAAAGCGTCTTGCAGATCGTGTTAGGGAATGGGGTGGGCAAAGAGCTTCGAATTGTTTGATTGTATGCCATTATCTTAGCTAAGAAAATTACTTGTTCTCATATTTTCATAAGTCTTATGTATCTAAATTCCTAGCTGATCCTAAACTTTGGGATGCTCGAAAACAAGCTTAATTGATTGAACTCTTATTAATGCAACTCCACAAGATCCTCAGAGAAACCTAGTTTCGACAACTCGTCTTTCATGCGTTGACGATGATCTCCCTGCAATATGATTAAGCCGTCTTTAGCCGTGCCTCCGGTAGCTAAACTTTGCTTTAGACTTCTAGCTATTTGTCGCAGACCGTTTCCGTGCTCAGGCAAACCCTGAATCATAGTTACTGGTTTACGAAAGCGACGCATTTCAAGTCGGACAATTATGCGGCTATGTTCATGGTCTAGTTCCCTGAGGAACTGGTTGAACTCTTCTTTCTCGTCGACTGGGTATATGATTCTTTTACCTTCCCAAATTGACCATTTGAGCAGGCTGTTCGAGGAGCCTAATTACAGTTCTGTGAACATTTCCCCTTCTGACCAGATATAAGGTTACTTCTGCCATTGGAAGCTTAGATAGGGCCAACACTAGGTCCTTCATGTTTCCAATCCGATATGGCCCCATTTGAGTTAGAGTGTCTCCGACCCTCAGCCCCGCCTCATGAGCTGGGCTGTGGGGAACTATCTCAGCCACTAGTACTCCTGAATCTGTTGAAATGCCGTATCGTCTGGCGACGGCTGGATTAAGATCCGTGCCTGAGATTCCTAGCCACGGTCTTACTACTCTCCCCTTCTCCAGTATCTGTTGAGCTATTCTCTTCACCGTGTTTATAGGTATAGCGAATCCTACTCCTTGTGCAAACGGAATCATGGCGGTGTTGATCCCAATCACGTTGCCACGAATATCTGCCAAAGGTCCCCCACTATTACCCGGGTTAATCGCCGCATCGGTCTGAATCAGGCCTTCAAAGATGAAGTCTGCGCCCGGTAGAGGTCTTGCAACTGCGCTTACCACTCCTGACGATACTGTGTGTCCTCCAGGCAGACCTAGCGCGTTTCCTATGGCTAACACTAGTTGCCCTACTTTGATCTGATCTGAATCAGCTAGATCGGCTGTAGGCAGGTTATCTGTATCAACTCTAATCACAGCTACGTCTGTAGCTGGATCTGATCCGATGACTTCGCCGGTGAGGGATCTTCCATCCTTTAGGTTGACTTGGACTCTTGCTGCACTGTCTACCACATGGTTGTTTGTGATGATGTAGCCGTTGGCATCTATTATGAATCCTGAGCCTGAGCCTTCTACTGGTATCAAGCCTCGCCTGAAGTCTTCAGCCAGCTTCATGCTGTTTATGCTGACGACGCTTTCGCTCAGTTTTTCCACTGCATCTGTTATCTGCTTTTCAAACTCAGTTAGGTTCATTTCTTCTATTCTCCTCCTAGCCCCCAGCTGGCTTTTTTCAGAGGCTTGATCTTTACGGAGGCACGATGGTTATTCTCTATGATTTCGGCGATGCCTCGAATCTCTATGCCTCTGGCTCTCCATGGATGCTTTGACGATACGTCATCTATGACGAATGCCACTTTGCTGTTCTGTTGGATATTACGTGTTTTCAGAGTGTTGGATGCGGTGCCGAAGTAGATGTATGTGCCGTCGAACTCGTAGCCCATTGGAATCACATGAGGCTCGTTTTGTGGAGACGAGGTGGCAAGCCTTCCCAGCCCGTTCTCCGATAGGTATTCAAGTTCCGCTTCTGTGAAAGTTACTGGAATACTTTTTCCTGTCATCAAAACTAGTTCCACCAACCTTTAAGGGTATGCTAGTCCCAGCAGGGCGTCGATTGATATTGGGCCTCCGCCTAGTAAGAGTAGTGATAATGCTCCAGCGGCGTAGGCTATATCTAGCTCATAGCCAAGAACATATTTTTTCTGAAGCTTGTTCTTGGATAGAATGGTTGTTGCAACCATCTCTATCGCTAGCAAGAAGCTGGCAATAGGTGTCAGAAAGCCTAGAATAAGAGCAATCCCCCCGACGAATTCCAATAGAGCCGTTAGCGTGGTTACTACTGGTGGTACTCCTAGTGTCTTCATGCCGTCTCTTGCCTGCTTAGCTGTTGGGCCTGCAAGCTTCGGGTACCCGTGGATGATGAAGGCTACTCCTAAAGTCAGTCTTAGAGGCAGCGTAGCCATTACCTC
>JACQRY010000031.1 GCA_016206275.1 Nitrososphaerota archaeon | reverse complement strand
TCTCACTGCTTCCTATTCACCGAGACTAAGTTGGCAAGCCGCTCGGGGGTCATCGGCAACTCTTTGACTCTGATCCCTAGGGCGTCGCTTACAGCAGCAGCAAGGGTAGCAGGCGCAGCAATAGTTCCGCTTTCACCCATGCCTCTATGACCACCTGGGGAAGCTGGACAGAACGACTCGATGGGTATAGACCCTACATCTGGGGGCACTTCGACTGAGGTGGGGATATGGAAGTCCATGAACGTCGGATTGATCAACTGTCCGTCTTGATCCCACTGCAAATCCTCGTAGAAGGCAATACCAATACCATGAGCCACAGCCCCATGGATCTGTCCATCCACCAGCATCGGGTTTATCTCTATACCTCCGTCATGGGCGACAACATACTTCAGTATTTCAACCTGACCAGTCTCAGGATCGACTCGAACCATGGCTGCGTGCGCAGCTATATCGTAAGTAGCAGCTACCTGAGATCTGCCGTTTTCGTCGAAAGGTGTTTTGCCAGGAGGATCGTATGCCGCCTCAGCTGAGAGAGTCGGCTCCATTCCTTCAGGAAGCTTTCTGGGCTCCTTATAAGCCATGTTGGCAACCTCCTTGAACTTCAAACTTCGGTTATGATCATTCTTAACATAGAACACACCGTCACCGCAGACCATATCTTCAGGGCGGGCATCCAAGTTGTGGGCAGCAATCTTGATCATTTTATCTCTAATTCTTCTCGCCGCCATGTATAATGCGCCCATTGTAACGAGCGGAGTCCTGCTACCCCATGTTCCTAAGCCAAATGGACATTTATCGGTGTCACCTGTAATCACCGCGATATCATCCATATCTAATCCAAGTTCCTCCGCGGCTACTTGAGCCATCGTAGTCTGGTGGCTCTGACCCTGAGGAACGGAGCTACTAAACACGGTTACTGTGCCTGATGGCTCAACTCTAACACTGACGGAGTCCGCATCAGTTGTTTTGCCTATCTGGTAGCCGCCATTGTTCTTCTGCATGAATGCAATGCCCATTCCAACATTGGGTTGACGCTTTCGTCTGAACTCCTCCCACCCTATTGCCTTTGCTGCTTCCCGGAGGCAGGCTTCGAAGTTGGGTGTGTCAAAGACTGGTCCTGATGATGACTCGTAAGGTATGTCCTCTGGCTTGACAATGTTCTTCAATCTGAGTTCCAAAGGATCTATCTTGAGCTCTTTGGCTACGAGATCCATCATTCTTTCTCTGGCAAAGATGGACTGGGGGTGACCAAAGCCTCTGTTGGCGGAGCACTGGCCTTTATTGGTCCACACACAGTACGCGTCGATCAACACGTTATCGATCTTATAGGCTCCAGGTATGATGAGGCATGATTTGCTTACGGTGGAGACGCCTGATGCGACTATATGCCCCACATCTACAACTACTTTTTCTTTCCACCCCAATATTTTGCCGTCCTTCTTGACGGCAACCTCAGGGTAACGTATGTTCATGTGCCTATGACCTGTGCAAAGGAAATCCTCTCTCCTGTCGAGAGTTATCTTCACTGGGCGGCCCGTCTTGTACGAAAGCATCGTGGCTACGACGTAGGATGGGTATGCCTCAACCTTGACTCCGAAGCCGCCACCGATGTCGGGCGCGATAACTCGGATTCTGTTTTCCCTCATACCCAAGGTTTCGGAGAGCACAGATCTCATTCTGAGGGGCGCTTGGGTACCTACCCACACCGTCACATTGTTGTTGACATGATCACATGAGGATACACAAGCGATAGGCTCTATTGGGGTCGAATGGGATGTGCCAGTTGACAGGCGGTCTTTGACTACTAGATCTGCTTCCCTGAAGGCCCTTTCTATATCCCCTGCCTTCAACTTGTAATGGTATGCGATGTTATTCTTGATTCCAGGAATATCGCTGTGAATAAGTGGTGCGTCATCCTTCATCGCTTCTTCTGGGTCAACAACCACTGGGAGCGGCTCATATTCTACATTGATCAGGTCTAAAGCATCCTCAGCGATCCCAGGGTCGGTAGCAGCCACTGCGGCAACTTCTTGACCTACATACTTCACCCTGTCCACTCCAAAAGCGTATACATACTCCGGTATCGGGGAGAGGTAGTGGCGCCAAGGTTTGGAGAATTTTTTAGCTTGTTGGCCAGTTAAGACGGCCACTACTCCAGGTGATTTTTCTGCTTCAGAAGTGTCGATTGACTTGATCTTTGCTGAAGCATAGGGGCTGCGCAATGCTCTTCCATAAAGCATGCCCGGGAGCTCTACGTCGTCAACGTACTGGCCTCCGCCTCTGATGAACCTGCGGTCTTCAACTCTTTTGACTGACACACCAATGTATTTGGGCACTATTCGCACCCCCTTCAGCTACGCGAATTTGAATGCATATAAAGAAATTGCAAGGAATAAGTAAAACAAAAAGTTACGACGAACAGAGTCAGCGACTGAATATGTTCTGCTTAATCTAGACGACGTTTGCAAGAGCTTTATTGTGATAGCTAAGATCATAAAATCGTTCTAATGAAGGAAAGGGCTTGCCGGTCATCTCTGCTCTGAGCGCGGCTACATGGTGTAATCCTTCTAGGCTGATCTGGCCCTTGGGTGTAGACCCGCTTTTTGCGTCTACGAATCGCATATAGGCAGTTGAAGCAGCATCCACGCTTATCTCAAGCCTTCTTGATAGAATTTCTACAGCTTGCGTCCGGTTTGTAGGAGTGAAGATCCACTCTAAGGCTGATATGTAAGCCTTGATGTACTCAATCAGAACTCCGGAATGTTCTTTGGCCCAGTGTTTGGTTACTGCCAAGGCACCTGATAAGTAGTGTGGAAGATAGTCATCTTTGTCGGCAAGCAGCTTGAACCCTCGCGAAGCTGCTTCATGGCTGTGTGGTGGCGTCAGGAGGGTCCCATCGATCTCCCCTACCAGCAGTTTTTGAAGACGGAGGTTTGTCGCGCCAATGACCTTGAGTTGGTAGTCTGATCTCGACAGACCATTTGAAGCTAGTATCTTCATCAAGACCAGAGCAAATCCGGTTTGAGGAGAATCAACACCAAGGACTCTTCCTCTTAGATCAGAGATACCTTCGATACTCGGAGAAACATACAGGTATAACGCACCTTTATCGCCACCCATGACTATAATGATCTCAGGATGCTCTTTACCATCGGCTCCTTGCCCCATACTCCACGCGATAACATTGTCAGCGGCAGTACTCGCAATGTCCCATCGACCCATAAGTAATCCTTGCATCTGTTCAGTGGAGGAGGCTGTATAGATTATCCCAACGTCCAATCGTTGACGTTTGAAGTAGCCTTGTTCATCAGCAACAAACAGGGGGAGACAGCTAGCACCCTTAAAGACTATGACTCTTAAGGAGCGTTCTAGCGGCAAATTGAGGTTAGGAAAAGGATTTTGATAAAAAAGGTTTGCTGCAGGATTTTGGGTGAAAAAGGACCCTCTAATAATTATGAAAAACGGTCTTTCTTACGGAAGGAGGATTCGAGGTTTCGCACAGAAGAGGCTTGACCAAGTCTCATTTGATCCCGCTCTTTTACTCAAGACGCTCTCTGTAAGATTCAGATATGAGAATGCAAGAAAAATGACCTGTACATGGAAAAGGTTTGAATATCGTGTCTTTTGACATCCCAGTGTGATTTGGTTCGACGCATTGGCATAGGCTTCGATTCAGGCATCTCCGTAAAAGAAGCCGTTGGGTACGCGAAGTTAGCTGAGGAACAAGGATTCCACTCCTTCTGGATGCATGAAACCTACTTCAGAAAAGAGGCGGCAACGACACTAGCCTGCGCCTCTATGGTCACTCGACATCTAATCATAGGATCTGGCTGTCTTAACATATTTACGCGTAACCCTGCGCTCCTGGCTATGACTGCTGGTACCCTAGACGAGATTTCCTCTGGAAGGTTCATTTTGGGGTTAGGCGTCGGTGGCATTCCGAAAATGATTCAAATGGGTTATCACCCCACATCACGCGGAGGAGGCCAGCCTCTAAAGGTAACGAGCGACTGCGTGAATATCGTCAGAGCCCTGCTCAGAGGCGAAACAGTATCCCATGAAGGGAGCAACGTAAGTCTTTCAGCTGTCAACCTCGGCTTCAAGCCGCCTAGGCGCGTTATTCCGCTTTACTTGGCCACAAGAGGGAAAGTGATGACAAAGCTCGCCGTTAATTCGGCTGACGGAGTGATCTTGTCAGGGATAGGGGATACCGTACAAGAAATTAGCGACTCGGTTAACTATTTGACCAGTCTTGCCAGCGGAAAGTCGAGGAACATAGAAATTGCTTCATATATGATGTGCTCAGTTTCAAATAATGCAACGTTTGCTAGAAAGGAAGCTCGCCGCTCGGAGTTCCTAATAGAATCAATAGCACGAATTCGCTCACCGCGATATCTTATCGAATACGGCATTAAAGAGGGAGTTGTTGAGACTATCAAGAATGCATACGCAAGAGGTGACTTCAAATCTGCGTCAGACGCAATCAGCGACGATATACTTGACTCTGTGATAATATGCGGTACTCCTGTCGACTGTGCACGTAGATTTGAGGATTATTGTAAG
>JACQRY010000030.1 GCA_016206275.1 Nitrososphaerota archaeon | reverse complement strand
CCTATAGAGTCTATCAATTGATAATTGTATCCATTCATCCATCGTCTTATCAAGCTTTGCTTCCAGCGGGCTCCATCCAGAAATTAACTTTGAGCAAAGTTAGCCCATAATGCCGCTGCAGTTGGCAGCCGACGGCCTTTTGCTGTGCAAAAGGCCTCCGCGGGCACTCCGAAGGAGCCAAGTCTCGCCCGCGCGGTGCCAGCAGCGGCATAGGGAAAGAGCTATCGCTATTGTTATCAGGTTTCTTGGCGGAAAGCTGGAAGATGTTCAGGCTCTAACCCACAAAGGCACGTTCTTCTCTCTTGCTATTTGTATCCCTACAATAATCCTCACATTATAGGCAATAAACCTCATTGCCATTTCTCTTCTTCGCATGTACCATCTCGTCGAGTAAAGCTGGTCTCCATATCTGTTCTTCAACGCAGAAAACACGGCTTCCACCTTTGACCGCTGGTTGTATATTCCTGTACAGATGCTACCCAGCACCTGCCAGAGGTCAAAAAGTTTTTTCCATGGTGTGAAACCCGAAGGTCTTGCATTGCTCTTGAAAGGAGAAAAGAATGCACCCTTTTTGATCCACACAAACTCAGCATTGGTCTTATTGCTGTAGCCTTTATCGACGATGACAAGCCCCAACCAATGAACGGGCTGAAGAAGTTTTCTGAGGAATGGCGAGTCATTCCTCTTAGAATTAGAGATTCTGAAGTTGACTATGAGCAAGCTGCATAGACTTACCGCAATGTGTATCTTATCACAGTCTTTCTTCCGAATCTTTTGTCTGGTCCTGAGGCAGAACCAGATGCTTCTGCCAACCAAGCGGATGCCAGAAGCATCAAGAAGCAAATCGACAGGTTTTTTAACCCAGCTCTCTATAAGCTTCTTGTTAAATTCAGACAAGAACGTCAATGAAAATTGAGATGCGTAATCATTGATTGTGCTCTTGGAAGGAAGCTTATCAATGTGTAGCATCTCCATCAACCTCTTGTCTGACCGCATCTCCGTCTCGTAGTCCGCATAGGTTTTGCGGAGCAAGATACGGAGTATACATAAGACCAATACGAGGCGGTAATCGTATGGTCTTCTTCCCTTGCCCTTGTGGAGGGCTTCGGGAAGTAATAGGGCGCAAGAGAGAAGAATCTCTACGGCCTTATTGAGTAGAACTCGATTGCGAACCGAGTCTACTAGTGGGTTAAGCCGAATATTCGGCTTTCCCATTTCATTTTTTCCAGAACTCTCGGTCTAATCTATTTTTCGGATGGAGCCCTTCCAGCGGAAGCTGCGGGTTAGTATCAGGGAATTCATCATAGTTGGATACGGTAACGGCCCATGCGTCATAGAGCAGGTTAGCATCACTTTCTGTCGGTAATTGCGCGTCCATAACGCCATCTTTGGGGTTATCGTGGCAGTCATCGAACATGATTCTTCCCACTCGGTGCACCAGCTCAAAATTCATCATGGCCCATGCAAGGTGCTGTGGATGTGCCCGGTAGTAATCAAAGTCATGTACTACCGTAGTAATGATCTCATCGCGCAGTTGTGTCGCTGATTGTCGCATGATAGTAATGCGGGTGGGGAGACTTTCGCACTGACGTCCATTGGGCGCCAATATTTGAACTCCCGACCCTCGGCTTATGAGACCGATGCTCACTCCAGGCTGAGCTACACCCGCAGTTTAAATAGGAAAAGGCTGAACTGTTTTAAACGTTGCGTTTCGGCATTCCCGAACATTCTGGCCGAAAGATTTAAGATTTACCCCAGCTCGGACGAGTACAGGTGAGAACATGAAATCGTGGTGGGCACCAGCTTTTGGTCTTATCGTCGGCAGCGCACCGGGCGCTGCAGGGGACAAAGACAGTGAAGAAAAATCAGGACAAGGTTACTTTGCGCCATTTGGCATAGGGATGTGGCTCTATGGTGGCGTCAGCGCAGGTCTTGGCGAGAGTGTCGGTCCATACGTGACGACAGGTCCCATGATTGGGACAACGGTAGACTGGGCTGTCGGCGGTGGCATCCATTTTAAGGGCATTGGTTTAGGTGTTGTGCTTCCTGTCGGAGAAACTGTTAAGGCAATGAATCGACATCATGACACCGTTGCATATCTCCTGACACAAGGCAGCTATCTTGTCCAACATGCGCAATACTATGCAGGAGAAGCCATGCAGACGCTGTCACAGCTCGGTGGCTTAGAGCAGCTCGTGACGGGTTAACTGCAGGGGCACACTGCGGCGAAGGTAGTCTGTAACTCCCTTCATATGGAGTTTTCCGCAGACAAGAAGAACACTCTTGTTTCCTTGTAAACACCGATGGACTGTGTCAGCCATAAGCCTATTTCGTTCGTCCATATTGTAGAGATATTCACTGAATTGGCTATTGCTGGAAGCAGCACGTGTTGGGTCTCCATGAAGGAGGCAGTCCAGATACAGCAATGATGTCATAGCCGAGCACCACCCAGTCTGCGAATGCGCTCTCTTTGGGTGTATAGATGTGGCATTCACCAAGAATTCCGAGACGCTTCTCCAGGCTGAGATATTCAGCGTACTGCATCCGACCAAGGAAGAGCTGACCATATAAAAAATGATGGTCTCTGCCTAACTATAATACTCCTTCTTCAGCACACCAATCGATTGCAGGTAGCGGTACTTGTTGTTGTAATCCAATCCATACCCGACCACAAAAAGATTGGGGATGGTGAAGCCGACATAGTCCGCGGCAACCGGTTTCTGGATGAGATTTCCTTGTTTATCAAGCAGTCGCTTCTCGAGCAGGACTGCGATCTTTACAGACCGTGGTTTGTCTCCCAATGCAGCCAGATGTCCTAGTAGTGTCTTGCCAGTATCAAGAATATCTTCGACAATCAGGACATCCTTCCCACTCACTTCCTCCACATTGAATTGTCCCATCTGAAGATCTCCGCTCTGCGTGCCGTGATAGCTGCTGCTTTCCCTGCAGCCATAATCGAACTGGAGAATCATTTCACTGTTGAAGAGCAAGTCCGTGAAGAAAGGAATAGCGCCTTTGAGAATAGCAAGAGCATACAGGTCCTTGTCTGCATAATCACGCATGATATCAAGACTCATTTCCCTGATGCGTGCGCGAAGCTCTTTTGGTGGTATTAAGATACCTTCAAGGCAATCATATGCTTCTTTTGGCAGCGTAAACTGCCGTGATGGCAGGAGCTGCCTCTTGGTTACGTCTCTCATTGGAGCACCTGTCTGATGGTCTTTTCGACAGCAGTTATTTCTCCGTCAGCATATTTCTTGGATGGCCAGTGACGTAAGCCATCATCGCCAGAACGGGGGATGACATGCATGTGCGCGTGAAAGACGACTTGCCCTGCAGCTCCACCGTTGTTCATGCCAATATTGATACCCTCTGCATGCACTCCATTTTTCACTGCCTGAGCCACCTTTTGCACTGCGTCAATCATATCATGGAGGACTGGTTGTGGCACTGCAAAGAGGTCTACAAAATGTTGTTTTGGAACGACAAGTGTATGGCCCTTATTGACCGGGTTGATATCCAGGAATGCAATACTCTGGCCGTTTTCATACACTTTGTTGGCAGGAATCTTTCCTTCAATGATTTTGCAGAACACGCAATCCATCTTACTCACCACCCAATTCATTGTTGGTCTTCAGTTTCCCTTTCACTTGCTGGAACTTCTCGAATATCTGCTCGAGCTCTTCTTTTGCCAGTTCAACTGATGCGAGATATGAGGGATTATCTCCAACGTACGCATAGATTTTCAGCATTCCCCCTTCTGCTTCTACATCTGTGACATATTCCTCGACTTCCATCCCCTGTTTCCAGTTATCATGCTCCTTTTCTATCACGACACGCATTACCCTCACCTCATCAAGTCAGGAATGTGCTTGTTTTTATGCTTTTTCCTTACCTGTAGGTATTTAGTCCCGTCGAGACGAATAGCACACTTAAGGCGAAGCGTTATTACTTTACCAATACAAGCGACAAAGGGGTTGGTCCCGTCGGGAAATGTCGCTTCTCTATGATGTATGTACACGCTGAGAGTGTGCTATTCGCCGG
>JACQRY010000253.1 GCA_016206275.1 Nitrososphaerota archaeon | reverse complement strand
TCAGGATCCGGAAACGGGGTGCCGGTGCCGAGAAAAGTGATTTCCATACCGAGTCCTTTCGTCTCCTGTCCTAAATTTAAGACCCTACCTTAAGGCGACTGGAGTTTGCCTCGCGCCGCTCCGAGTAGCCCGACATGGACCGGCAGCAATCGGAAAAGACCCCCAACCCCTTATTCGACCCCCGTCCCTTATTCGTTCTACTTTGATGGTCCTTGAGCATTTAGCCACTGGAAGCCGTCGCGCTTGCTTAATAACGCACAATCAGTTGTCGGTCCAACGTGAAAGGTTGTGTTTTCGAGTAGGTGGGTGCGTTGGCTCGTCACCGTTATCAGCCTGTGCGCGAACGTTAGCGCAGCATTGGTGGTCACCGTGTTTACTGCAGGTTTGTCCCTCACGAAACGCATCAGTTGCGCCTCCGACCTGATATCGTTAAACCGCTTATCATCACCCAACTTTAGTTCCTCCCAGACGGCGAGATTTCCAAGAACCATAGGTTTCACTCGCTCGAAGGTCGTCGGCAATTCGTGTATAGCAGACACCGTTATACTGGGAGGACTGACCTTAATATAACCGAAGCGCACGAACGTTGCCTGAAGATGCTTTGAATCATCTAGAAAGAAGATAGCTAATTGAAACAGCGCGTTGTCAGGAGGATTGCCGGTCTCCGGCCAATAGGCAAAGGGCCGCGCCCCAACGTATGCCTGGAACGCGGAGACTAACCTCCCAGCAAGGCCTTTCCAGAAAGGTTCCGAGTTGTTGAACTCATGTGTCACAAAATATTCAGCCGCTACAGCATCCGCATCGAACGCAAGACGAAGCGATTGCTGGCCACTCAGCCGGTTCGTTACAATGTCGTAAAAAGTTGGCGAGCCTGTCGAGGACAGTAGAGCTGCGGGACCCAGCTTACGAATCTTCACAGCGTTGTCGAGGTCACCTCTCATGTAGTCGTAGGTTCTCTTGTCGGCGCAGACAACGAGGCCATCTTCGGTCGCCAGCGCCACGACAAGCGTCCCTGCGGGAGCGATGCCACGAGTGTGGTGCTCTGATCGGTGCTCGATCATGTAGACAGCGTGGCTTATAGGAAGAGCCATCAGGCAAATCGCCCCAACCCCAACCTGTAGCATTTTGAAGGCAGTTACCATGAATCGGAAAAGACTCCCCACCTCTTTCCCCGGCTTGCTCAGACTTCGCTACCCGATTTCTCACGCGATTTTGTTTCACGAAACCTAATCAACAGGATTGTACTGTAAATTATCAAAAATCCCGCACCAAAAAGCATTGCCGCTATGCCGAGAACTGCCGGGCCGCCTCGGACAACGAACCCGTATTTTTCGGTATAGTAACCTTTTTCGAGGTATTCGAAGTTCCATAACACCCCTAATATCAGCAGCACCGTCCCAAGTAGATAACCACCGGCCACTGCCTTGGGAAAACTCTTTATAAATCCTGCCATCGACGAATAATGGGACTTATACTCCTTTCCCCGAACAACTCTCAACAAGCCGTGATATCCGACCCGAAAGATTAAGAGCTGCGTAGCACCTTGCCTGCATGGTATTTTTTCTCCATTGCGCGCTAAACCCACCAACCCCAAACGAGCCCGCCAAGCGACAAAAACAGGGGCAGACTTCTACGACTCAACAATTTGCCGAGAGAGTCGAGAAATAGAAGTCAGACCCCGATCACTCCCCGTAACGCAAAGCTCAGCCGGCGCTATCCGTATCAGTGACCAGTCTGAAGCGGAGGGTTAGGCCAAAAAATTCAGAATGATTTTATCTCTCCCTACGTCAGAGTCGCAGGCATAAACGGCTCAAATGTAGCATCGTTGGCTGTTGCGAGCTGCCGTGCGTAATCAAGCGAGCGCGTAACAATAAGAAAATCACCGTTTCCCAAAACTATCGGAATAACCTTCGAGAGCCACCATACTCTATAGGCTAACAATGCCAACCCAGCCAGGACGAAAAATGGTGCTTCTACAGCAAGTTTCCACTCGCCAGGTATTAGCGCCGCTGTTACAACCATTGCAATGCCAGCCCACAAAAGGCTAAGTGCTTTTGAGCGGCAAACGGTGCAGATGGGAAACTGCAACTTTGCCGTGGAATACGTAAAGTAAAAAAGATAATATCCGGTCAATCTGCTGTGGCGTCGCCTGATCCACCTTGTTGTCTTTCTGGCCTCACAGAAAGGGCATATGGCAGGGAATCTCACCGATGACGAACGTATCGGGACACCGAAGGCCATTCAATAAGGTCCTGGAAAAATTGCTAGGATTATTACGGGGTCTGTTATTCTAATGGTCCAGTCAAACATAAATTTTGCAATGTCTGACCCCCCGGTTGACCCCCACGGTTCTGCCTCTCCATGATTACAATTGCCTAACGGGTTCCATGCGTTGGCATCACGTCACCCAAACCTACGTAGCGTCACAGTTCCCACTTTCGCAAGAAGAAAGTCAGGAGCGTTCAAAGCAGCGCAATAGACCAACGCGCCCCATCCCATCAACACGGAGATAGATCGGAAGCCAAACATCGAGAATTGTGCAGGGTCGGGCATCGGCCCAGGCTTGAGGGTCTGGCGGGTCAAGTCTACGTAAAACAAGAGGTTGAGTGTGCCGCGAAACTCGGCGTCGACATATTTTTTGGAAACCAACTCTGTGAGCTCAGCGGAGATGAGGTTGCCGATCTCCAGAGGAGTAATGTCTTCCGGTGTGACGGTTTTGGCCAGCGCAGCGTGTAAGTCAGCCTCAGTCTTAGCGGCCTGCGCATTAGCAAGGGCGTCTTTGTATTCATCGTGCCGACGACGGCCACAATCAAGAATCTCCTTGACCTCGAATAGTGCGTTACGAAAGATGACATCCGGAGGATCGTCTGTTTGTGGCACGACCTCGTCTGGCTGAAAGTCGATACCAATATTCTTCAGAAACTCGGTACATGCCCACCGGTCGATTGCACCCTTGTTTGCAGACGAGAAAAAGTGAATCGACTCCTTCACTGCGTTGAGCCACTCTTGGTGTTCGTGATTCATAGTGTCAACGCCCGCTTGGCCCAACCAATAAGTATACTGCCGGAAGCTTCGCAGCATATCATCTTTTCCGCGCTCAATTCGGTACTAAGGAACTTGCTAGAAATATCGCGCTGTTACCAGGAGCTTGTCAAGGATATTATTTGCGGTCAGTTAACCCTGTTGCTTGATAAGCCGCTCATATTCATCATGAGGACCGATCCAAACCCAGATGAAATCCCCTTGGTCCTCCACGGC
>JACQRY010000259.1 GCA_016206275.1 Nitrososphaerota archaeon | reverse complement strand
CATGAAACTAAAGAGAGGTTTTCTTAGGGAATACTCCTCTAGCCGACTCCGCCTGACATCTCCAAGGCCATCAGACGGTTCATCTCCACCGCGTAGGTCATTGGAAGCTCCTTCGTGAAGGGCTCGATGAACCCCATTACAATCATGTTATAGGCTTCCACTTCACTGAGTCCTCTGGACATCAGGTAGAAGATCTGGTCTTCACCTATCTTGCCCACAGTCGCCTCATGAGATATTGTAGCTGTATCGTCGTTGATCTCCACGTAGGGGTAAGTATCCGTCCTAGACTCCAAATCGAGGAGAAGGGCGTCGCACCTGACATGAGAAGTTACGTGATGAGCACCTTTTGCAACGTGCAGCAAGCCCCTGTAGCTGGTTCTACCCCCGTCCTTAGAGACGGATTTAGAGGTTATGCGTGAAGTAGTGTAAGGAGCCATATGGACAGCTTTTGCACCTGCATCCTGATGTCTGCCTCTGCCTGCGTATGCCACGGAGATGATCTCCGCCCTAGATCTGGGACCCAAAAGATACACTGAGGGATACTTCATGGTGAGCTTGCTACCAATATTGGCATCAATCCATTCGACAGTAGCATCCTCATAGGCATACGCCCTCTTGGTAACCAAGTTGTATACATCTTTGGACCAGTTCTGGATAGTGGTGTAACGCACCTTGGCGCCCTTCTTAGCAATGATCTCAACCACAGCTGAGTGAAGAGACTGCTTAGAATAGACCGGTGCCGTGCATCCCTCTATGTAATGCACCGAAGCGCCTTCATCAACGATGATCAAGGTACGCTCGAACTGACCCATGTTTGCAGCATTAATCCTGAAGTAAGCCTGCAAAGGCATCTCCACATGCACGCCTGGAGGCACGTAAACAAAGCTGCCTCCGCTCCACACCGCGCTGTTCAACGACGCAAACTTGTTATCGTTCGGAGGAATGACTGTGCCGAAATACTTCTTGAAGATATCCGGATACTTTTTGAGACCCGAATCTGTGTCAAGGAAGACTACGCCCTTATCCTCCAATTCCTTGAGGATACTGTGGTAAACAACCTCAGACTCGTACTGGGCTCCTACGCCTGACAGGAACTTTTGTTCAGCCTCAGGTATACCAAGGCGGTCAAAAGTCTTCCGTATGCTTTCAGGTACATCCTCCCACGACTGACTATTCTTGTCGGTGGGCTTCATGTAATAATAGATGTTGTTGAAATCTATCTCTGACAGATCGCCACCCCAATTGGGCATTGGCCTAGACCCGAATTGTTCAAGGGCCTTCATTCTGAACCTTAACATCCACTCAGGCTCATTCTTCATACGGGAGATTTCCTGAACTATTTTGGATGAAAGACCCAGCTCGCTCTTGTAGGCATAGTTATCAGTGCTGTCCTTAAAGTCGTATTTGCTGTAATCAAAGTTTAAGAGTTCTCTGGTTTCTGTGGTCATTTACATCATCTCCATACATAAATTCACATACATTTATCTCTTCATGCTCCGGCCCTAAGCCAGCCGTAACCCTTCTCCTCGAGCTGCTCAGCTAACTCTTTTCCCCCCGAATGCGCTATCTTGCCATCAAACATCACATGCACGAATTGCGGTGAAATGTATCGAAGGATCCTCTGATAGTGAGTGATTATAGCCACGCCCAGGTCTGGGCCCGCCAGCTTATTCACTCCCTCAGCAACCACCTTAAGCGCATCTATGTCCAAGCCCGTGTCAGTTTCATCCAACACAGCTATACGGGGCTGAAGCATAGCCATCTGCAGTATCTCACACTTCTTCTTCTCTCCACCAGAGAAACCTTCATTCAAATACCGACCTGCGAAAGAAGGATCAATCTGCAACAAATCCAGCTTCTGATCCAAAATCCGTTTAAACTGGACAAAAGGAACCCCACCTTTCCCAGGCGCACCATCAGGGCTACGAATAGCATCATAAGATGAACGCAGAAAACTCGTCAAATTCACCCCTGAAACTGTTATGGGGTACTGGAAGGCAAGGAACAGGCCTTTACGAGCCCTCTTGTCAGCCGAGAGTCCAACCATGCTCTCACCGTTCAAGACGATGTTCCCACTATCAATCTTGTATCGAGGATGCCCCATGATCGCATAGGCTAGAGTACTCTTCCCCGACCCGTTCGGACCCATTATGGCGTGAATCTCTCCTTCCTTCACCTTGAAGTTGACACCCTTCAGTATTTGTTTCCCATCTATACTTGCATGGAGGTCCTTGACTTCTAACTCGTAGGCCATCTCGACTCATCTATAACGCCGTTATACATCATATTTAAGTGTTGAGGGGGCGGATTCTGTTGCGTTAGTTCGGGAGGTTGCTTTAAGGCAAGCGTGATCTTTTGCTTGGTCGCGAGCAAATGCAACAGAACGCTGGAATGCATAGGAATGATTTGTTGTGGGGATCAGTAATCCTATTTACTATGTGTGAATGCTATGTTCATCGAACAAGTCTTGTGGAGCATCATCTGGATACACTGTTTCGCTGTTATTCTTTTTAAACTCCATTCTAGGTCTAATCTACACCGGAGCTTGTTCAGCGTCATACGACTGTCACCTTCGAAACTCCGCCATCGGCATTATGCTCAATGGGATCTGCAAGCATCAGTCGCTGCTCAAACGCCCTCTGGAGAACTCATATACAAATTTAGAACTCAATACGACAAAGCAAGATGTTATAATGGGTCTTGAACAGAAACTCACCGACGTATGAATTGGAGGCAGATTACAGGGGAAGTTGGCCACGTCTCGCTGAAGAGGTCGGTAGGTGGGTGAGCTTAGGGCTTCAGTTCCGTGTTTCCAAAGTCTGGCGCCAGCTTCCTGTCCTCTATGTTCCCGCATAGGTCGCATTTTGCTCTACTGTCCACTCTGAATAGTGAGCCGCCGCAGATGCTGCACACCGCGTAGATAACTCCATCCTTTTGTCCGTCCAGAGATAGGTGGATGATGGCATTCTTATCACTTATTACCGTGGCTCTCACCCAGTCTCCTGTCTTGCAGACAGTGGTGCTGCGCTGTCTGCCTCTTCCCATAGGTCTTGCGGTCCTTAACAATATGAGGCCCGTGAAGTTTCCCCGATTCTCCTTACCGTTGACATAGTTGATCGATATGTTTGCAGTTGAGCTCTGGGCGGATTCCACCTTTCCCATAATAGAATCATTTGGAACCGGTATCCTTGTGCCCTGTCTTACCTTGCTGATCCCGACGACATGCTTCCTCAAATCTATGCTCACTTGGCCAACACATATAGCTCTAACTACACCATCATGGGTCAAAGCCCCTTCTCCTGCTTCAAACTCCTCAATTACTCCGAGCTTGTCGCCTGGGACAACTGTCTTGACACTCATTTCCATCTTTTCGGTAGGATGCGGGTAGTATTAATTGTTTGAAGCTTCACAACCAGTGTCCTCTCTGGAGGAACATTCCTAGATCTTTGCCTTCAAGGAGCAGGATCAGTGCTTCAGCTTGAGGAGACGAAAGCACCGGTCTGTCAAAGGTTTCTCCATCCACAGATATACGTGGACAGGCTGTCTGAATGAACGCGTCAACGTTTCTGAAGGCGGCTAGCCGCATATCTGTAACCTCTCTCATCGCGATGAGATCCACCTTCTTCCCGAACGATTCCAGTTTCTTTTTGAGCTCCAAGGAGCGTCTCACCATAATCTGTCCCTCTTTGAGACCTATGATTATGCCGATTCGCTCCGCATCAACAGCCTTGTAAACCCTGAGAATAGCTTTCTTGAGCCGTTCATTCGCCGACGACTCCATGTCAACCACCTCTTCCATGTAAGGATCAAGCATGAAGGTAGGCTTCCCCGTTGACAATGCTACGCCAAGAGCATGGAATCTGCTCTGGCCCAAGAATATGAATGCGTCAGTTTGCTCCCGTATATTGAAAGCAGGATAAAACTCGCAACCAAATACCTGTCCGTCCAGAAGCTGACCCCTCCCTTTACCTATGACTGGTGTTAATCCTCTCTCTTCAAGAAACGCTTTGACGCGGCCGACTTGCGGCAGATGCTGGCTTGAAGTAACTATCCCTATTCTGCCAAATTTCTTTAGCGTGGGTAGAGCCTCCTCCAACACCTTGTCAAAGGAAACGTCGTCGAAAGCGTCAATCATGACGGTGTATTTACCAAGTTTCTGAAGTGAAATGGTGTGACCTATGTTGAAGGCTATGTCCGCGCCAAGCCTTTTCACATCATCGTCAGTAGTGTCGCAGCTACCATAACAAGAATCACCCATAACTATAGGCTCAATACCGTACTTGGCTCCTATCTGAGAGGCTATAGCGAAAGTTTCCCTCAGTAGACCATCAGGCGCACTAAGGGTAACTCTACTAGGCTTTTTTTCCTCGATCTCTCTGAAGATCCTTTCCGCATCTATTCTTATCATTAACGCTCAGCGCGTCTAAGAAATCATCGGCGAACGGGATTCAATTAACCTTTACCCGTCAAAACAATACATGCGCGCCCAGTTGAGCTGACCCAACATGGAGAAAGGGAATGCACCCGTATTCAGCTTAACCGCGCATTAAACTCTTCTCTTACCTATGTCTTCGGACACATAAAAAATGAACCCTAAGCTTACCCACCGGAGATCCTACGATTTGTATTCAACTTTTGGTTAGGTGGGTTTCTGTTGGAGACCCGTGGTTTTGTCTGCTTGTTTGCATGAAGTTTTGAATTTGTTTATGAATTTTCT
>JACQRY010000022.1 GCA_016206275.1 Nitrososphaerota archaeon | reverse complement strand
GTTCATGATAGGAAAATCTATCATTCTTTCGGTTTCTGTAATAGCAATACTCGTCTTGAGCACAATATTCGTAGCTATTCCAGCTATTCCTCGTGCATCCGCACAAGCGCAGCTTCCCAGAGAAGAGAGGAACTGGGAGTATATCTTCCATGACCAACAAGGAACCAACTTTAACCCACAGAAGCAAATAACGAAGGACAATGTTAATCTTCTTGAGCTGAAGTGGTTGTATCCATTCCCTACCTTTATCCAAGGCGGAAACGGCTGGTTTTCCCGAGGAAACCCAGTAATGGGAGGGATTGCCCAAGGCTTCGCCACACCTCCTCTGGTAGTCGACGGGATCATCTACACAGCTTCAGCCATGTGGGACATATTTGCCCTAGATGCAGGAAATGGCAAGTTACTCTGGAGGTATGGCCCAGATCTTAAACTACCATGTACAAATATCCCTGTAAACAGGGATAACCAGAATTGCTTCGTCGGTCCGCGCCACATGCACTCAATCACGTACCATAAAGGTAAGATCTACATGATGTCTAATCTGAACGGATGGGGCGATATAATTGTCTTAGATGCATTGAATGGGAAGGTAGTATCGCATATCCCTGACTACACTAAGGACATCCCGGGTCAAAGATACCCTGAGAATGGAAGATATGGTTATGCGCATGAGTGGGGACCAACAATATACGAGAAAGGGAACCTAATGATAGTTCAATCAGCAACCATAGATTATAACACCCGAGGGTTCCTGAGAGCCTATGACCTAACTACCGGGAAACTGGCTTGGAGCTGGTACGCTGCACCGCCAGCGCCTGATTGTAGATGGGAACCAAAGCAAGCTAACGATGCCAGAAAAGGAAACATAGACCCTGCTCTAGCAGTGGGTGACTGGGGTACGAGGTGTGATCTAAATGGTGCAGCTGGTGTTTGGGGACATGTATCGGTCGACGAAGAAACAGGAAGGGTATACTTCGGGACATCTGGACCATATCCGACTTGGAATGCAACACACAGACCAGGTCCAAACTTATACGGTAACATTATCGGGGCACTAGATGCAAAGACCGGCGACCTCATTTGGTATTACCAGACTACGACTAGAGACATCTACGGGGAATCGGACTGCAAAGAAGGTACAATGCTCATGAAAGGAGCTACAGTCCAAGGCCAGAAGAGGAATTTGGTATGGAACCTCTGTCGACACTTCAATTATATCCTTGATGCAGATACGGGGAAGCTCGTCTACACCTATGATCGCTGGCAGAAGGAGGCCCAAGGTGCAAATCCCAGAAAGGATCCGCAGAATGGTCAGAACATGGGTAACGAGATGAACATGAAGTTGAAGTGGTGGCAAGAGCCCAAGACGATTGGTTTCACCCCCCTCTTTGGAGGAAATGGTGGCTACGCCGGTTGGGACCCTCAATCTAACACCCTATTCTTCAAGAGTACTGCATCAGCAACGGCTCCGGCACAGATCCTGAATGTGGACTTTGACGGCGGCAAGTACGACAAGACATGGGCTCTTCCGATATTCTCACAAGGTGCCATAGGAGATCCAACAATCGCTCAAAAGTTTCCGGCAACGAGCGAGATCGTAGCACTGGATCTGAACACGGGTAGGGTCAAGTGGAAGCAAGACTTCGGATTAGTGGCAACTCGAATTCACGTTACTATAACTGGAGGTATGGTCTGCGGAGGATTCTCAGATGCACTTCTCCGATGCTGGGACGTAGAGACTGGCAAGGATCTATGGTCTAAATCCTTCGGGACTGGAGCTCCGATCAACTATCCGCCTACTTTCGCAGCAACACAAGATGGAAAGATGCGATTACTCCAGATCTATGGCGGAGGAGGAACCGGGGGAGGTATTCCAGGATCCCTGATGGCCTTCGGTCTCCCAGATAAGCTTCCAGAACCACAAGTGATCACAAAGGAAGTAGTTAAGGAAGTCATAAAAGAGGTTCCTAAAGAGGTCATAAAAGAAGTACCGAAGGAAGTTATAAGAACAGTAACAGTTGAGACAGTCAGCCCAATCTCATATGCTGCAATAGGCATCGCTGTAGTCTTAGTAGTAGTAGCTGGAGTTCTCTTCACCAGAAGAAAGAAGGCATAGCTGGAATGGCCTTGCCATGTGCAAGGCACTCCCGTCTTTTTCTTAATCAAACAATAGTCAATGGGAGAGGAGGATAGGGGCGTGGTGGGCACAGGGATATCCTGTCACTGCAGCAGCTTGTTATCATGAAACACCCCTAACCTCCCCTTAAGATTCATCAATAGAAATTCAAAACAGGAGTGCTCATCATCCATTAGCATTTTCCTTAACATCTGTCCAAGCAAATACAAAACGAACTAGGGAGAAGGGATCATGAATCGCCTCCAATAGGCGGGCTCACACCCTATCATCACCATCTGTATGAAAAGAGGGAAGGGCAGGTTGGGCAAATCAACCTGACCCATTAATTAAGTTTAATTTCGGTCAAACTTATTTGATGCTATGCTTCTCTTTGAGTTCTCTAACCTTGGCAGCTACTTCGTCCCACTTCCACCTTGCCACACTCATGCGGCATAAATCGACTTTCCATGCCTCTTTTCTTAACTGCCACCTGTACAATCGCAAGTCCCTTCCAAAGTTTCCTTCTACAACGACAAGAGCAACTATGAGGTTGCTGCTTCTGTATATGTCATAACCATCTAACACTTTGAATGATTCTGAAACTGGGTATTGGACACTCATAGTTCTGCTATCTGCTGGTTTGTTTTTAAGCGTTGAATCTAGCAGGGATATCCGATCCATTTGAGAGAATCATCATCAACCTTACCCCAATTTTTCTTAATGAAATCCTGCCACTCGGTTTGGAATCTTTCCGAGTTAAGATTCTTCAGAAAAGCCTCGTTTATGCTGGTGCTGTTGTTTTTCATGGCTTGGATGAGGTCTTGTGATGCTTGAAGGTATTGATTGTTACTATAGATAACTTCTGGCGGGTACTGGCCTGTAACGAAACTCTGATCGTTGCTTTGGGTTAAGAGGAAATAGACCAGCCCCCACGCCTCGGAATAACTGAAGCCGAATCTGTACGGATCTCTGTCCTTTACTAGATCACTTACCTTGCGCAATGTTCCTGAATCCACCTTTCTTACAAGATCAGCAACATACTCTTGAGAAACCAAGACCTGATTGCTCTTCAAATCTGTGTAAGAAACATACTCAGCGAAACCCTCGTCGAACCAGACCGGAAATCCCTCGAAGAATTTCGTTAGATTCCCTTTCCAGTAGCTCGGGTACAAGTACAAGTCAATGAATCTATGCGTCCATTCATGT
>JACQRY010000258.1 GCA_016206275.1 Nitrososphaerota archaeon | reverse complement strand
TGCAAACTACTTGGTTGAGCCAGCAAGCATATTCATGGGCAGAGGACAGCACCCTCTGAGAGGAAGCTGGAAGCCCAGAGTTTTCCCGGAAGATGTCACGCTCAACATAGACGAAAATGCTTCAATACCTCCGTGCCCCGTCGCCAGCAGAAAATGGGGGCAGATAGTTAATGATACAAAATCAACATGGATTGCTAGGTGGATAGACAAACTCACTGACAAGGAGAAGTATGTCTGGTTATCTGATGTCTCGCCAATAAGACAAAGCAGGGACAAGGCGAAATATGAGAAGGCCAAAGAGCTCGAAAGAGGGATCGAAAGGGTCAGAAAGCATATTTCAAGGGGATTGGAATCCAAAGATCCAAAAGAGCGGAAGATTGCAACGGTATGCTATCTGATCGATAAATTAGCAATGAGGGTTGGTGACGAAAAGGATGAAGATGAAGCAGATACCGTTGGCGCTACTACACTGAGAGTTGAGCACATCAAATTAAGGGATAATACAATCGATTTCGATTTTCTTGGTAAGGACAGCGTCAGGTGGCAGAAGGCCCTTGAAGTTAACCCTGACAGAAGAATTCTTGATAACCTGAGAGAGTTCTGCTCTGGGAAAAACACTTCAGACCTGATATTTGATGGTATAACCTCTGATGCGGTAAACAGATTCTTCAGCAGAGCCTACGAGGGGTTGACGGCGAAGGTCTTCAGAACCTATCATGCTACGAATATTGTAAGGGATTTCCTTGCCAAGACAAACGGGCAGATTAAGCCTAATGTCCCTAACGAGAAGAAGATCTACTACGCCAAACTTGCAAACCTTGAAGCTGCGATAAAATGCAATCACAAGCGAACTCCTCCGAAGAACTGGGAGCAGGGCCTGCAGAAGAAGGAAGAGATGCTGAAGTCTTTGCAGATGCAGGCAGCAAAGACTGAGAGTGCTGAAGCAAAAAGAAAGGGGCGCGTCGAGAAACTAAGGCTGGGAATCGAATTGGCGAAACAGACTAGGGACTACAATTTGAATACGTCTTTGAGGAATTATGTTGATCCTAGAATATACAAGTCTTGGGCAGATAGCGTAGGACTGGACTGGAAGGTTCTCTATACAAAGACTTTGCAGAGAAAATTCGAGTGGGTTAGCAGATCAAGGCAAGAGTGGAACGCTCAATAGTTCTTGCAAAAAGTAAAAGAGGAGCTAGGAAGATTTCTTCCTAGCCGCTGTTGCCGCTATTCCCAACGCGATTATGCCCAATAGTGCAGCTATGCCGGATAGACCCATCAGTACTGCGCTTTGACCTGAAACAGAATCCAGCGATGCTTTCAGAGCCGCCTGGATCCGAAGCCGAAGCGAGGTTCCTTACTGAAGAGGATACTGATTTTACTTGGTCATCAACTCCCTTAATCTGATTCGCTACGGAAGAAGATAGCGACTTTATCTGATCGTCGAGCCCCTTCACTTGGTTAGTCACAGAAGAGGATATTGATTTGACCTGTCCGTCAAGATCCCTTACCTGATTCGCCAATGATAACAGAGTGTTCACTTGATCCTCGAATGTTTTGACTCGACTAGATACATCAGGTGGCGGTGGTGCAATTGCATTTACAACTAGATTGCCTTCTAATCCGAGCTGTCTGTGCCTGCCAACATTACAATAATACTTGACGCCGGGGATGCCTGCAACGAATTCTACACTTGTTGTATTACCTACGCCCCTTATTGTTGGTGTTCTTACATTAAATGCGGCGGGTGAGAGAACGTCAACGCCCCAATTATGATTGATGGTATCGTTGTTGACTATTGTAATTCTCACAGTATCCCCTACATTAACTACGATATCTGGTCCGCCCTTAGTTGAATTCCAGCCCCATCTATTGATGGGGAATTTTGTCGCTCTGACTTGAGGGGTGACTTGCTAGGCCTCAGCGTTCCAACTCGCTGTAGATGCTATCCATAGGACTCCCAGAATTGCAGCTACCAGTACGAACTTTGAGCGTTGGATGTAATTCACTTTCAGTCGTTTATTTGGCCACGAATTTCTCCGCCAGGGAACATAGTGCTGTGGACATTGGCGTAGGTTACGCCTTCGCGCATTGCCCTCATAAATTCGTCGAACTCACCGGGGGCGATTCCTTGTGAGGCTGGTCCAACTACACTCGAGGCTGTTAGGGTTCCGGTGACTGTCCCCGACGTCGCCGGGCAATCAGGTATAGCGTTGCCAGCTACAGTGTCGCACAGAAAAGCAATAACTCCCCCGTTAGTACCTTTCTGACCTAGATGGATATGCGCAGCTGTGGCCGTGGCGCTGAGACCTGAATAGCTAAGTTCATACTCTATCCCATTTCCAGTGGCGTTGAGTTTGGCCTTGAATGATCCGGTTCCTGGCATCGATAGGGTGGGGACTTCCTGAAATCCGTCCAACCCAGCTCTGAAGTCGCGTCCCTGAGGTTGCGCAGAGACCGTAAAGCCAACAACCGCCAGAAGGCTTCCGAAAATTGTAGCGGCCGCGAGAGCCGCAAAGAGCTTTCTGTTGCACATAAGCCCCTTTTTGATTACAGGACGATTAGAGGATTTTCCTAATTTTCTCCCAAATCTTTCCTAGATTCC
The DNA here is from genome assembly GCA_016206275.1 of Nitrososphaerota archaeon. Lineage (GTDB taxonomy): Archaea > Thermoproteota > Nitrososphaeria > Nitrososphaerales > JACQRY01 > JACQRY01. The sequence goes on along the minus strand of JACQRY010000258.1, from coordinate 789 downwards.
TATAATTTGAGAGTTATCCAAGATAATATAGTGAAACCTGACAGCTCGATGGCTTTGAGAACCAATAAGGGAGTTGCAACTACGGCAGTGTACGTCTGAGCCAACTCGAAGTACACGTATGCCGTAGCAATATTCTCCGCAACAACTACAGCAGCAAAGAGCACCAGCCCAGCGGTAAACTTTGTCTTTGCATGTCTTAGATTTTTCACGTAGGTGATTAACAGTCCAGTTCCAATGACCGCTACTATCGTAGAGACCATTATCCCCGCAATCCAGATAGGACCTAGCGCCATAGCAACTCACACACCACTCTTTTTCAAGGACTTCTATTTTGTCCTAATTTTCTCCCATATCTCCAAGAAGATATTGTATGCAGCGTCGATTTCTCTTGATAGAAAGTACATGACAGCGTACTTTTCACCCTGCGAAACGACGAGCCCATGTGCCTTAAGAATCTTAAGATGATGGTCAATTGTAGTATAATCTACCTTCAAGGCTTCTGTTAGCTGATTGGCGTTCATAGGTCTTTCCTTTAGAGCGTTAATTATTCTCGCCCTGTTTATACCTCCTCGTGTGCCCAAGAGCAGATACCAGAGGAGTCGCTTAATGGACTCGCCATCCATCATCAGGGTAAAGGGAGCTGGGGTTAAACTACCTTCTGATAGGATAATTCTAATCAGATTATTGTGCGCAAGCCCTCACAACATCTGCCTTTGTGATTATGCCAACCAACTTTCCACTGCCCGAAACTACTGGCAGTCCTCCAATCCCATTCTTGGACATTATCGT
>JACQRY010000257.1 GCA_016206275.1 Nitrososphaerota archaeon | reverse complement strand
GACTGGGCTTGCTGCATATAGTATGTGGCTGATTCCTTGTAGTAATCGAGTTGGATTTGCTCGGCGTTGAGCTGCGTCAAGGTTTGGTTGAGTTTGCTGTTGATCTCTTTGACGCTTGTTTGATACTGTTTTACTTCGCTTCTTAGGGAGTCTAGGCTGAGGTATTGGAGTGCGGATATGGTTCCCGTCGCGAGTAGGAGGAATACGGCGATGAAGGAGAGTACTTGCCACTTTGCGATGGATTGACCATTCTTAGTCAAGGAGCTTAACCGTTAGCTAATTTGGGTACCGACAGATAAATCGCTATCGGAGTTAGTGAGGTTTGTTGTGTATGTATTATGTCTCCCCGTCTGTCCTGAGAAGAGGTGGGCGTCCTTTGCATCAAACCTTGCGGTTGTTGATTGATAGGTACATGAACCATGTTGTGCTGATCAACAGTAAGATGGCGAAGGTGAGGGTGTAGCTTCCGGCTGTTGGTGGCGGTGAGACTGCTAGACGTCCTACTTGTTGTTCGAGCTCATAGGGGTGGCCGGTGACGGGGTTTAGCAGGTTTTCTACAGGGGCGTAGTTGTCGGTGAGTAACGGTACGTCTTCTACTGGTGTGGGGTGTGGATAGAGGCGTCTGATGTCATCTATTGTTAAGCTTCCAGAAACTGCGTCATCGGTAGTCATTGAATCGTTGATGGATTCGGCTAGTGGTTGGCCGTTTTTTCTGAATACGAGGATGAGGTTTTGGACGGCTCCGGGCCCCAGGTCGCTGGTGGTGAATAGGTCCACGATGGGGAAGACTGAGGCGATGGTTTTGTATTCTGCGCGGACTAGGTCTGATGTGTCCCCGGTCAGGGAGCCGATTAGGTTTGAGACTACTGCTCCTTGGGGGGTAAGTCTGGCGTGTAGGAGCTGCATGAATTCTCTTGTCATAAGGTGGAAGGGTACGTAGGTTTTGGCGTATGCGTCTAGGATTATGAGGTCGTAGGGCTTGTTGTTCAGTGTTAGGAATAGGCGTCCATCCATGTTGGAGATGGTGAGTCTGGGGTCGGGTTTGACTTCAAAGTATTGTTTCGCTGCGTCGATGACGTCAGGGTCGACTTCAACTACGTCCACGTTGACGTCAGGGTATGTGGCGAGGAAGTTTTTGGGGCCCGAGAATCCTCCCCCGCCAACGAAGAGTACGTTCTTTGTGTCAGGGTTGGCTAGGAGTCCTATGTGGAAGTAGCGGGTGTAGGTGAAAACCAGGCGGTTCGGGTCTTCGAGGTTCATGCCGCTGTGGGGTAGCCCGTTAAGGTAGAGGATTCGCCTGTCACCAGAGTCTATTACGGATAGATGGCTGTAGGGTGTCTCCTTTTCGTACACGACTTCGCCTGAATAACTGAAGATTTGTGAAGCTGGGATGTTCAGCGGAGTGGCCAGCAGGATTATTACAACTGCTGTGATTGTTATTGGCAGTTTTGCGAGCCAGATCAGTGATGTCAGCATCAGTGAGATCCCGAGTGCGAAGATTATGCTGCGAACATCCCACATGGGAATGAGTACGAATGCTGCGGCAAACACACCTATGATGCTGCCAACGGTGGAGAGGGAGTACAAGTTTCCCGCGACATTACCTAGGGATGTCAGGGTTTGGACCCCGATCTTCACGGCGTAAGGCGAAACCATCCCTAGAACGAAGGTTTGCGGGCCGAGAATCAGGGCGCTTGAAAGCAGGGGGCCATACTGGTCGCCTAGACCTAGAGTTATCGATAGTCCGAGTATGTAGGGTACGAGGAAGGGTAGCAGGACTACTAGCATTCCGGCTGTGAAGATCAGGGACGAAAACTTTCGGGGAGACGGTGATCTGTCTGCGAGTTTCCCTCCGTAGTGGTATCCTGCCGCTAGCCCAGTCATTACGACTCCGATGATGCTTCCCCATGTGAAGATCGAGTTGCCGAAGACGGGTGCGATGAATCGGCTTCCTACGAGTTCTAGGACCATCACTGCGAATCCTGATACGAAGACTTGAATCCGAAGGCCTATGTTGCGGCGCTTCAGGATGCTGACGCTGCTTAGCACCATGGTTCAGTTTCTCTGGGTCAGGTTGGCGACTATATGTTTTTGCGTTCAGGGTTCGGTAGCCTATCGGTTGTTCTCTCTTAGTGTTATTGATTGCAGTGTTGACAGAACGCTTGATCGGAAAAGCCTATTTTGTACCCATAGGTTAGTTTCGGTGATATGGTAAAGTTTAGTGAGGAGTATAGGTCAGCGGCGGTAAAACACAGGGAGAAGACGACTGCAAGTACTGATCCTGAGTTCCTTATGGGAACCACGCGGGTGGATATCAAGCTTCTGGAGGATGTTCGTTCTGAGGCGACGATGCGGAATTTCAAGTGGCTGTCTGATGAGCCGCCTGAGCGGGGTGGACGGGATGCGGGGCCCAATCCCCTTTCTTACTTTGTCTCTGGCTTGGGTTTCTGTCAGGCGGTGCATTTTGCTGGCGAAGCTGTTCGCAACGGGTTGAAGATTGATTCGATGGAGAACACTCTTCGGGGGAGATTCGATCGCGGCAAGGAGAGGCGTTTTCTTGAGTTCATCTACGACTTGAAGATTGAGAGTCCGGATCCTCCTGCGAAGATTAGGGCGATGGTGAAGACTGCTGAAAAGTTCTGTTATGTGTCGAATACTTTGGCGAGGAGTGCTAGGTTAACCGGTAACGTTCATCTAAATGGGAAACCGTTATTCTCTTTGACGCGTGGACCTGAGAAACCGTAGACGTGATGCCTAGTTAGGGGTGCTCTGGGAAACTTTGGTTCAGGGTTTCGATTGAAGTATGATAGGGTTATGGTACTCGCAGCCCTGATCATAGGGTTTGCCCTGATTCTTGCAGTGCAGTATTCTCCTCTGTTATTC
>JACQRY010000260.1 GCA_016206275.1 Nitrososphaerota archaeon | reverse complement strand
CTGTATGTCTGGTTCCTTTTTTCCAGAGCCTTCTTCTGAACCCCAAGGCCAATATTGACCTTGTCTGCTCCCTTAGGGCAGACCCAGCAGTATCCTCCATGAGCCAAATACTGGTCAAGGTGAATAATGCAGTACTCAGGGTCAAAGAAGGTTTTATCCTCCTTACCAGCAGTAAACTTGTAGATGTATCTCCCAGTAGCCTCCAAATCATCTCTATCTATCTCCAGCTGAATATGGCTTTCAACTGGTAACCCAGCTCTAAGCCTTGATGTTGCTCCAGTCGCATCTATAACAACTTTAGCAGTCTTCTTGAACTCGGAGCCATCGGCAAGATTCCTACCAATTACTCCTCTTACAAATCCATTCTCCGCAATAAGCTTCTCCAAGACTACTTGAAACTGGAATTCCACTCCCAGCTTCTTCGCATCCTCAAATTGTCTCCTAGGGAGGATCTTCCTGTTCAAAACATAGCCCTCTCCTTCAAACAAAACCTTTACTTTGTGATCAGGAGAGAAGACCAATACTCCTTCTACAGGGTGCTCTATCTCAGGCTCGCCGTATTTAATACCTAGATGCTCAGCAACGTAATCTACGCTCCTCTTGCTGGTAGCGTCCCCACATGTCCATCCACTATTCGTCTTTTTACCGACCTCAACAGCTGGGTTCCTATCCACCAATAGAACTCTTAGATTCTGATGCGAGTAGGTTGCAACAGAGGCTGCCGTAAGCATACCAGCCACACCTCCCCCAGCGATAATTACGTCGTAATCCGTCTGCACAGTCGCAGCCTCTACGGGAGGCTTGTAATAAGATTTACAGACAACTCTCTAACCCTACCAACAGACTCAATTTACAATGCAATGTGGGTTTTCCAGACTTGGGGTGATGCGCCGTGTGATCCTTCGCTGATTATGACTTAATTGGCGGAGTGTGGACATCCATTTTATAGCAGAGGTTTGCAAGCGCTTTCAAGGTTGTTTGAATTGGTGCGTTACCCGAACAAGATGATCCAACCTACACCTGAAAGAGTCGATCTAAAAGCCATCAACTACCGGGCATCAGACGGCTTGCTTCTAGATGGTTTTCTCAATTACCCATCAGGCAGAACAACTGCCTCCAAAGTTGGCGTAGTTTTTGTTCACGGCACCAGAGGCAATGCTCTGGTGGGCGCGGGCTTCCTTGCTCAACATCTTGCCCGCTACGGCTACACCACTCTATCCATCAATATGCGTAGCAGCGGGATCAACTACGAGATCTCCCTATTCGAAGAAGTAGTAAAGGATCTCGCGGGGGCGGTGAAATACATTACTGGTCTTGGTGTTAAGAAAGTAGTTCTTCTTGGACACAGCCTAGGCGCCGTAGACATAACGTACTACATGGCGACGGAAACCGATCCTTCCGTAGCAGCTCTTATCCTATCAGGGGCACCTGCTAACATTCCAAAAAGAGCTGTAGAGGAATTCAAGATCATTAATCGTAGCGATCCGCGTAAAGAGTATGCCCATTTTGTAAACAAGGCTAAGCGTCTAGTTAAACAGGGAAAAGGAGAGACTATCCTCATAGCTCCTACCGGAGGCGGCCACGGCCAGATGCCGATGTCAGCCGAATCCTTCCTTAGCTACCGTGGCCCAGACAGTAAGTGTAAAGCCTTGGCATGGATAAGTAATGTTAAGCTGCCGTTATTCTTCCTGTTCCACGAAAGACCAGATCGAGGCGTCACCCCCGAAGACAGCGAGGAATTGATCAGAGCAGCCAAGAACGTTTCCAGCATAGGCAAATATCTGGTGAGAGATGCGGATCACTTCTACACGGGGCACGAAGAGGAAGCATCTAAAGCTATCCTAGACTGGTTGCGTCACGCCAGATTGGTGCCTTAACTTAGGTTACTCCTGTAAAAGTAGACTCTGACTTTTCGGCGCGTCAGATAGAAGAGAATAACTGCGTTGATAATCAACCCCAGCATTCCAGCTGGCAGCGAAAAGATGTTGAAGATCAGGCCAAGCGCGCTGATGACCAGGGTTACAACCCACGCCCAATTCTTACCTATCCACAATCCCCACACTAGAATGAAAGAGATGGCGCCTAATGACATTAGGAGCAGCCCTGTGGCTGTCATAGTTGCTCCGACAAGCGGGATGTTTACGTTTATAATGCTTCCAAGAGCTAGGATAGCTGCATCTATCTGGCTCCCAATGTCCAAAATGGAGATCCCGCTGAGGATAAACAGAATTCCTGCCACACCTTCTAGAATAGTTATAACTGCAACTCCTATAGGTCGCCGCATCGTTTTTGAAACCTGTTTTTCTTGAGGAATTGGAGATGCTGGAGCCAATAAGTTTGCTCCGCATGAAGAACAGAATGCAGCTCCGTCAGGAACTTCTTTTCCACAATTCGGGCAAAAAGGCAACTTTACTCTACGCGCCTTGATTTCCGAATATAAGTATTAACGTGAGCAACGATAGATTAAGTTGAGCTTCGGGTTCCTCACACTTTGCGGCCCAATCAAATTAGCAATGTTGCTGACATTGTTACCGTCTAAGAAGAACAAACCCGGACTTTTTCAGTACTCTTACCCAAATACAGGGTAGTCCAAGGGACTGATCTTCCCCGCCTTGCTCCCCATCGTCTTAGGCATCTCTGCCTCCACATACCCCTTAGAGCTCCTGATAATTTCCTGTATCTTATGTCGTAGAGTATTATCCCGGGGGTTACGCATCCTGACTATGAGTGTATGATTACCTATCATCTTGTAAGCTACGTTTTGAAGAGCTTTCAAGCTCTCCACCGCCTGCTCAGTAGCGTAGAGACTTCCGAAGGTGCCTATGACCAAAGATTTTTCGTTACTCATTGCAGCTGGATAAGTATTGTTGTAGGGATTAAAGAGCCTTTCTAAACCAAGTAGAAATCATTTTGCTAGCTCACAGCTTAGAATTTTTCTCCAACAATAGTTCTTGCATTATCTGCGAAGAGGAGCGACGCCAAGGAGATGCGAGCTTAAGCCTGACGCGTATAGGATCTCTCTGAGCTAACTCAATTTTCCCATTTACCAGTTTCTGTTTGTCGATGCGAAGATAGACAGATCCATGCTCGTCAATATGATCTGAAAGAGCGTTCTTCAAGATGATGCGATCTGAAACTCTAATACGGGAGAAAACGGTTTCGGCAAAACGACTCGCCAAGTCTCCATGCATCACCGCCATGCATTGGCTTATGGGGTTATCGAAGTGTCCTTTCATACGCTTGATCACGAAGAGATTCTTCGGAACAGAGAGTTTTTCGGCGACAGCCTCGATCAAACGATCTTCATCTTCCGTAGCGTGAATAAGGAAGGATACTTCCGCAGATGATAGTCTGACAGGCATCAGCCGTTTACCTCTAACATTCTTTATCTAGATAGATATTGCTGTGAACCGTTGAGTCATTAAAGCGGCTTTGGCACCATACTTAGTGTATTGTACACCGCAAACCTTCCCACACGTATGCGGAAATATTTTGATGGGCTATATAAATGGAGGAACGGTCTTCGCGGGTTCTCTTGATAGAATTCATTGCTCTTCAATTCGGTGGGCAGACTGGACCTATTCGGGTGCTCCGCGAAAACTCATCAAAGCAAACCCTTCATAAGGAGGGTTGGTACAGCATAGAGACGGAGAGCAGGTTGAAGGGGAAAGCCAAGGCCAGTGTGAAGCCGAAGATAGAGGATGTGTTAGCTGAAGAGTTGAAGCGGGAGATGTTTGTAACCGCGGGCCTTAAATTTCGTTATGTGGATGACTGGGACACAGTAATGCACTCAGTGTATGAGCTTCCCATCGAATACGACGGGTATGTGAAGAAGGTGGGTGAAATGAAGATGATAAAACAAGTGGTGGACATTCTTTCTAAAGGCGATTTTGATGATGTGAAACGCTCGGAGAGCAGGAGGAAACAAATGAAGGAGTTCGTCAAGACTATGCACATGTACTACAACATGATCTTCACAAAGGGAGGCGACAAGATCGGATATGGTGCCCTCGTACATTTTCCTCAGCTCAAAGACAAGGATCCTGATAGAAGTGGTGGAATAGTGCTTATGGCCAAATATGTGTCGAAGAGTGGCAAGGGAGCACTCACATTCGAGAAAGCACGCTTCGACGATTTCCTGCTTGAAGTAAGGCCCTACATCGAGATGCTTGGAAACCTATACCGCAAAACAAGAAAGCCTTAGCTAAGGCCTAAGAAAACAGTGGAACGTACCGTGAAGCCTAACACTTCAAACATCCTAGGTCTGGGAATAGAATCCACTGCCCACACTTTCGGAGCATCTGTTGTAAATTCAACCAAGATCCTCTCAGATGTTAAAGACGTGTACAAGCCTCCTGAAGGCTCAGGGATACACCCACGTGAAGCGTCGCGTCACCACACTGAGAAAGCAGCTGAAGTAATTAAACAAGCCTTAGAGAAAGCCGCCGTCAAACCCAAGGAACTAAACTTCGTGGCATACTCCATGGGACCTGGGCTGGGACCATGTCTCAGAGTAGGAGCCGTAGTGGCAAGAACCCTATCATCATACATGAAGATCCCTTTGATCCCAGTCAACCACGCGGTCGGACACATCGAGATCGGGGCTATGCTTACAGGAGCCTTGGATCCTGTGGTGCTTCTTGTTTCTGGGGGGCACACGGTGATCTGTGCCTTCGAAGCAGATAGGTGGAGGATCTTTGGGGAAACTTTGGATCTCTCTATCGGTCAGCTCTTGGACCAATTTGGAAGAGAGGCAGGGTTTGCCTCTCCTTGTGGGGCGAGAATAGAGCAACATGCCCTGAGTTCCTCTAACCTTTTGCCCCTTCCCTACTCGGTGAAAGGCCAGGACGTTTCTTATTCCGGTATGCTTACAGCAGCAAAGAAGATGCTTCACTCGGGTAAACCGTTTGACGATATCTGTTACTCGCTGCAGGAAACTGGTTTCGCCATGCTGGTGGAAGTCGCTGAGCGTGCGATTGCCTTCACCGAGAAGAAGCAGCTTCTCGTAGTTGGAGGTGTAGCAGCCAACAGGAGGCTTTCGGAAATGCTGAAAGAGGTTTCCACTCGTCATGGTGCGGGCCTATATGTTGTGCCGTTAACGTACAGTGGTGACTGTGGCGCCCAGATTGCTTGGACAGGGTTGCTCGCATACAGAGCTGGAGAAGAGATACAGGTTGAGAGGAGTGTCGTTCGCCAGTCTTGGCGGTTGGATCAAGTGGATGTGCCTTGGAGAAGCTCCTGAAGAAAGGTGCAGAAGCAGATATCTATGTTACTAAGTGGTTCGGAGAGGAAGTTGTAACTAAGATCCGTAAGCCGAAAACCTTCATGCATCCTAAGCTTGACGCTGAGCTGAGAAGACACAGGACGATTAGAGAAGCATCCTTCCTGTCGGATGCTAAGGACGCTGGGGTGTTGACGCCTTTCATCTACTATGTGGATTCAGTGAAAGGAGAGATAGTGATGGAGTATGTTACAGGCAAGCGTCTTAAAGACGTTCTGCTTGCAGAACGATTGGAAAAGGTTGCTCCGGTATGTGAGGAGCTGGGAAGATGCATCGCCAAGCTTCACAAAAAAAACATCATCCATGGTGATTTATCCACTTCCAACTTCATTATCAACGATCGAGCGTTAACATTTATCGACTTTGGTCTCTCCTCAACATCCCAGCGGCTTGAAGACAAGGCCGTGGATCTACACCTTGTAAAACAGGTTTTGAAGAGTGCTCACGGTAAGATATGGGAGAAAGTCTTCCAACTAGTGCTGCGAGGCTACGGGGAGATAGCAGGCAGCGGACAGATAGATGCTCTGCTGGCTAAGATCAAGGAGATTGAGAGAAGAGGCAGATACGCTAGGGTTGAATAAGAAAGTAATCAGGGTCGCCACAGGCAACGCAAAGAAGTTCGAGGAGATCAGATCTATTCTGGAAGGATACGGATTGAAAGCTGAGATGGTGGAAGGAAAGACCTTGGAGATACAGCATGACGACATCAAAGCCATCGCTGAAACAGCGTTGAGGCAAGCTTTGAGTAATAAGAAGGGTCCGCTTCTACTGGAGGATGCCGGTCTGTTCATAGATGCGTTGAAAGGCTTCCCGGGACCTTACTCTTCCTACGTATTCCGTACTGTTGGAGTAGAAGGCATTATCCAGCTAATGAAAGGAGTGAAGAGTAGAGATGCGGAGTTCAAGTCAATAGTTGCTTACGGTGGAACTGTTCGACGAATCTGGCTGTTCGAAGGCAATGTTAAGGGGTGCATAACTGAAACTCCCAGAGGAAGCAAGGGATTCGGCTTCGATCCCATTTTCACACCTTTAGACCATTCAAAGACCTTTGCAGAAGTGACTATGACAGAGAAAAATCAGGTTTCCCATAGAGGGCAAGCACTCATGAAGTTTACCGACTGGTACAATGCAAATGTTGTAAAAGACTGATCAGTGGCGATGAAGAAATCTAAGGTAATAGACTGGGTTACTCAGCATGTTTCAAGAATACTGGAGGCAGCGTGCTTGGTCGGTATCAAGACCTAATCTACACGATTTAGATCCCCGTAACCTTTATGTTACCTGTTTCTTAGGAAGCAGACTGGATAGTTAAATGGGGCGAATGCACTCTCATCGCAAAGGAAAGTCACATTCCAGAAGACCTGCTTCCAAGAGGTCACCTTCATGGACAACCTATAGTCCAGACGAAATCGTCACGTTAATCGTTAAGATGGTTAAGGAAGGCTTGACTGCAAGCCAGATAGGCGTTAGACTCAGGGATGAGTACGGCATACCTTTGGTGAAGCCTATCTTGGGTAAATCTATATCAGAGATCATCGCGGAAAACAAGCTTACACCTGATACGCCGCCAGACGTAGGACGCCTCCTTCAAAGAGCTAAGAAGCTCCAAGAACACCTCAAGATCCATTCTGGTGATCGTAAGAATGTTCGATCCCTTGAGCTACTCGAAGCAAAGATCCATCGACTTTCCAAATATTATAAGAGAATGGGCAGGCTTCCAGCGAAATGGAAGTACGCCACGGTGATAGCGCAGCTAGAGTAAGCCGGGATTTGACAGGCGATCTTCAAGGACTTCTAAGAAAAACTGAGAAGGTAGGGCAAAGCCTAAGGAAAGCTTCTCGAAGCAGAGCCAATATTCTTGTAGTGGCTCCGTACACTGCTGACGGAGCTCTATGTGCGGGCATAGTAACTGAGGCAGTGCTCAGGAAAGAGGGAAGGTTTGTCGTTAGAGGCATCGATGAAGCAGGCCCTGATGCCCTTGACGCCTTGCAGAAGGAGAACTTTGATCTATACGTCTTCTGCGGCGTTAACTGCGACTCTAAGCAACTGAACGAGATCTTTAAAGCTAAATGGCTTTCATTTCAAGATAATTCTATGCCAGTTTCAGCAAGCTCATACGAGCAGGTTTTGAATCCATGGGAATTCGGTTTTCAAGGCGGAGGAGAAACCTCAGCCTCAGGAATGGCTTATCTTATGGTAAAGAGCATTGACGAATCTCTAATCAGCCTTGCATGGATGCCTGTGGTGGCATGCCTGTCAGACGGGCTTGACGGCGCTTCTAGGAGGCTCAGCGGCCTAGGCAAAATGTTTGTTAACGATGCTCTTGAATCCCACAGCTTGGCTTTAAGTGAAGGGCTTATTCTCTACGGAGCTGAGTCCAAGCCCCTTCACCTGGCTCTAGCCTCCACTACAAGACCATTCATACCTATCTTAGTGGGGAACAGGGAGGGATGCTTCGCGACTCTTAATTCTACAGATGTTAAGTTGAAAAATGATTCTGCTTGGAAAAACTTGAAGGATTTCTCACCAGAAGAAGTTGAAACGGTCACCGGCGCGCTTCAGCCCCTAATAGCAACACAGTCATCATCGTTGGCTGTAAATAAGGTCATTGTAGGGGAGGTCTATGTTTTGCAGAGGGAGGAGAGGGGGTCAGCTCTTAGGGATGCTCGGGAATACGGTGATCTCCTTCAGGCATGCGCCTGCAGTGGGAGGATCGCCGAAGCTGTTTCGGTTTCCCTTGGGGAGTGGGGTAGTATGCTTGCTGATATTGAACGTGTCTTGGCTGATCACCGGGGGAGACTGAGGACTGTTGTCCAAGATGTTGTGAAGGCTGAGCCTGAGGCCGTCGAAGGGGTATTGTTTGCAGGGGGTCTGGATGTGAATGAGCGTTTTTTGATGGCTTTGGTTGATGCAACGGCTGCAGTTCCTAAGTTTTATGGGAACATAGTTCTTTTGGGTTCTGTTCCTAAAGAGGGGAAGGTGAGGATTTGCGCTAGGGCTTCGCTGGACATGGGTCTATCAGATGCTCGAGTTGGGGAAATTGCGCGCCAAGCTGCTGATCAAGTGGATGCTCAGGGAGGAGGCAATGCCAGTGGTGGTTGGGCTGTCATAGCGGAGTCTAAGGCTCAAAGTTTTGTCAAAGAGTTCAGAAAAGGGTTGAAGCGCGAACATGAAGATAAGGGTGGAAGTTAGAGTACTCTTTGAATCATCTGTGGTTGCCAAAGCTGCATATTTGGCTCTTGAGCCCGACAATGTAGGTATCCCCAAGGGCTTGAATATCCGCATGAAAAAAGAGGGTAAGATTCTAGACGTAAGCGTTTACTCTGAGGCAGGTGTCAGGACTCTTATTGCTACTGTGGATGAGATTCTTGAAAAGATCTATCTGTCTCAGGAAGTGGTAGGTGAGGTGAAGAG
>JACQRY010000255.1 GCA_016206275.1 Nitrososphaerota archaeon | reverse complement strand
CACCCATAGTGTCTCTTTCAACCCTAAACTCTTGAGTAGATCCACTCAACTCTGCCAACCATCCTTGGTTCACGGAGTAGCGTCCAACTAAATAAGCCATACGTGAACAAAAATTAGTCAAAACCCGTCGAAGAGATTAAAATAACGACTCAGACCACAAGACGATGGACGTTAACACAGTTTCTAATACAAGAAAACAAAAGACTTAACAAAACAACCCGACAGCACTATAGACGCAATGCGCTTGGGCCTAGAAGTGTCAGCCACAGAATTATCCTCCACAGAACTCCTCCGAGTAGCCAAACAATGCGAAAAGACAGGTCTACACAGCTTGTGGATCAACGAAGACATAGGAAGAGACGCAGTCTCCATCCTCGGAGCACTCGCGGCATCCACCAGCAAACTAAGGCTGGCAACAGGAATCATCAACACATACACACGCACACCTCTGCTCATAGCCATGACCGCCGCAACCCTACAAGAACTCACCAAGGGCAGATTCATCCTAGGCCTCAGCGACGCCCACACCGCCTCCAACACAAAGATGCACGGCATCGTCTTTGAGCATTGGGACGAAGCCTGTGCAAGAATGAGAGAATTCCTAATAATCCTAACCAAACTCTTGGCAGGAGAAAAAGTCACATGGAAAAGCCACTACATACAGATCCCGGAAGCAAAGATGCCCCTTCATCCAGCCAAACCCATACCTATCTACATCAACGCCAGAATGGGAGAAATGCTGGAAATAGCCGGCGAACTAGTGGAAGGAGCCAACATCAGCATAGCTACACCCAGATGGATCAAAGAATTCGCCCTACCCAACATTAAGAAAGGGGTGGCCAAGAAAAGACGCAGACTAAGCGAAGTAGACATATCGTACCACCCGATCCTGTGCTTATCCGAAGACCACGACAAAGCTCTTAAAACAGCCAGAAAACGCCTCGCAGGATACTTCGACAACCCTGAAACCATCGACCTCCTCAAAGACTACGGCTTCGCCAAAGAAGCAAAAGCCATGGAAGAAGCCAAAGTCAAACACGCAGCACCATCAGACAAACTCATCGAAGCCATAGCCCTAGTCGGATCCCCCGAAACCGTAGCAAAAAGACTAAGACAATACATAGACGCAGGAATCAAACTCCCCATACTGAGACCACAGCCACTAGACGGAGAAGCAGCCTATACCGCGGCCGAAAGAGCAGTACGCAGCATAAGCAACGCCCTCTCCTAAGAGATTCCTACCCACAGATTACAGTGGAAGAAAACGTATAATGCCATTCTTCTGACTGTTACAGTTTAATTTTCTTTAATGAGAGGACAAACCAGCTGCCTTCCACACCAATCAACCAGAAAAACATTAGTAGGGTAGCGAAATCCACTCCTCTTCTTTCCGATAAAGTTGATCATTCAGAGGTCTTGGATAATTACGCTGATTAGAAGCATTTCAATCTACTTTCCACTACATCGCTATACCGAGTATCAAGCAATAGATTGAAATCACAGATATGTTCGCAACACCGATACGGGAAGACCCTTGTGCTTAAGAAGAGTGGGCCGGGGCGGATTTGAACCACCGACCTTCGCCGTGTCAGAGCGATGTCCTAACCAAACTAGACGACCGGCCCTATCCTCGCCTCGATAGACGTTCACTAAATACCTTTTCGATGAATCGGCGAACTTGTAGAGCTATTTCCTCTCAGCTGCCTTGATATCGCATCCCCCTCTTAGGCTCGTCTGCCGTGCAAGCACCCTCATTAACCGAAAGATATTCGACAAAAAAGCATAGCACAACTGCGCATCAACAGAAAGAAACCAAAAGACTACAAACACTCACTCGAAGCGCGATGGACAAGGTATCGCTTGGCATCAATCCCCTATGGGTAGGGGTTAGAAAAGTCTCGGCCCTAACAAAGGAGCTGCGCTGGTTCCATGAGGACGGGGCTCATGACCCTCATATTGTTGACGAATACCAGCTAAGCTGTGGCCTCATCAACATGCAGAAAAAAAGGGTGAGGGGGAGTTTATGATATACCTAGATCGGGGAAGCTCGCTTGAGCAGTCCCCAGCTCTCCCTGCAGAGTTCTGATTCGAGTTGCGTATTCCTTCATCTTACTTGAGTCGCTCTGTGCTTTGGCGATCTTGTATGCCTTCCAGGCTTTTCTCAGTGCCCCCCATGTCTGACCTACTGTGAAGTTTCCCATATTATCTCCCTCAGGAGGAGTAATAGGATTACGCCATATATCGAATACTTGGTCTATTCTGGTTGAGCCTCAGGTAAAATTTCTCAACTGCAGAATACGCGATCGAACAGCAGGGTCAGCCGAATATTCTGCGCGGTTATTTGGAATAGGTGGTGCTCCAAGATGTCGTGTTCAACGGAAACAGATATGGAGAACAGACCAGCCAAACCAGAACAACAACGAACAAACCCTGAACCCATTAAAACCCCCCTAGTCCTCACCCTACACACAGGAACAGGTAGAACCATCCAAAAAGTAAGCCTCCCCTATCGAACCATTTATCGCCTAGCCTTCTTCCTGACCAGAGGCAGAACCTCTCTGCCAATCAGCTTAATCGCTTCGCGAGGATTAGGGCCGAACGGATAGAAGGCCACAGGCGTCCTCACCCCAGCCTCCACATACTCCATGATGGTTTCTGCGCAGTCCGCAGGAGTACCTGCAGTAGCAAACTTGTCGATATGCTCGTCTGTCACAAGCTTAGCTAAGCCGCTATGATCGTGGTGGTCATGAGCCTCCTTAAACGGCCTGATTTCTTCCTCACTTACTCCTGCTTCTTTCTGAGCTGGCCCGTAACGCACATGGGCCAGATAGGTGCCTAAGAACTGTTTCGTAGCTTCCCTAGCAGCCTTTCTATCTTTAGCTACAGAAAACAGGAGGTATGCAACCAAACCGAAATCGTCTCCCAGACCTTTACCAGCCATCTTCGCACCTGCTTCAAGCTCCTTCCACGCATACCTAACATATCTGGGCGTGGTGAGAAGCGTCATGACCAAGCCGTCACTCATACCTCCAGCCAAGTGGAGCATCTGGGGGCTTTTAGCTCCCAAGTAGAGAGGAACCTTCTTGCGAATAGGCTCAAACTCGAAGTTCAACTCAGGATTATTCATCTTGAAGACCTTACCATCATATCCCCTAATCGTACCATCCATGGTGCCCCGAATAATCTCCATGGCCTCTCTTATGGCAGCGATGGGCAACATAGATCTCATAGAACCATCAGAATCAATCCTAGGGGTCGGATCAATACCTAGACCAACCGTAAGCCTCTTGGCAGAGAACTCGTCTAAAGTAGCTATCTCAGCAGCAATGATAGCTGGGTGTCTAGCATAGACACCAGTAGTCCCTAAGCCAAGCTTCATCTTCTTTGTTCGAGCAGCCACAAGGGTAAGAATAGAGAAACTCGTTCTGAAAGCAGCGGACTCAGTGGTCCACATCTCCCCAACACCGTTCTCCTCACCCCAAGCAGCATGCTCGCCTACATCAGCAACCTTCATCCTGCTCGTGAAACCCAACGCCAGATCATGAAAGACCGTCAATCTACGATCATCCCCGCTTCAGATCCACCTAGAATAGCTATAAATCGATTAGACCAAGATTCATACGGCAGAGATAAGATCAAGGTTTGCGGGACAATTCTTCGACCAGCTGCTTAGCCCTATCAAACCTGACCATATGTTCCTCAACCATCTTGGCGGCAATCTTATCAACCAAATCGCCAGTAGCCCCAGCCATAGTAGCTACATTCCTCGCATGCAGCTTCATGTGCCCCTTCTGAATACCTTCAGACGCAAGGGCCCGGAGAGCAGCCACATTCTGAGCCAAACCCACAGCGCCAATAACCTCAGCCAGCTCGACAGCAGTCTTCACGCCTAGAATCTTCACAGCAATCTTCGCAATGGGATGAACAGCAGTAGCACCGCCAATCAGACCTACGGCCATAGGCATCTCCAGAGTGCCGACAAGATCACCATCGCCACTCTTCTCCCAAGTACTCAAAGAACGATACCTGCCGCTCCGAGCAGCATAAGCATGGGCGCCAGCCTCCAATGCCCTATGATCCTGACCCGTGGCTAACGCAACAGCAACCACACCATTCATAATCCCCTTGTTATGAGTCGCACAACGATACGGATCCGCATCAGCAAACGCAAAAGCATCAAGAACCCCATCAACCACATCCTCACCGCCAACAGCGTCCTTAGCGAAGACAGCCTTAGCCCTAACAAGTCTCCTCGTAGCAAGATTAGAAATGATCCTCAACAATACTTTACCCCCGGAAAGTTCCTCGATCATGGGGGCAACAATCTCAGCCATAGAGTTCACAGCATTAGCACCCATAGCATCCCTACAATCAACAATAAGCTCACAGACAATCATCGGGCCGCGAACCGTGTCAATCACCTTAACCTCTACATCCTTCGCCCCTCCACCGAACTTCACTAGGACAGGGTCAACACCATTAGCCCTATCAAGAACCCTATCCTTGGCAGCCAAAATATCCATCTTAGCGCCGAAAGGATCACGCACACCCACAACCTGTATCTGCCCTATCATAACAGGCCCAGTATTACTGGTAAAGAAGCCCCCTTTACCCCTAGTCCACCCAGCAGCATTACTCGCAGCAGCAACAACACTAGGCTCCTCAAGAGCCATAGGAACGAAATAGTCCCGACTATTGATCAGAAAGTTAGTCGCGACCGCAAACGGATAAGTGATTCCCCCGATCACGTTTTCAATCATCCTGTTAGCAGCATCCAGCTTCAAACCTCCCGTAGACCTCAAGAGGTCAGCCTCTTCATTGCTTAGCCCAACAGCCTCCTTGATTATCTTGAGCCTCTCCTCTGGGGGAAGCTTGTAGAAGCCTGATACATTCGATGGCCTAGCCATAAGAAATCGTCGGAGAAAGCCGATGCTACTGGTTATTTATCTGAATCGCTGCAGCCCCGTAACTATTCGACACGCCACGAACAGAGCAAATTCAGAAGAGTCCTATTCTCCGCGATGAATCCAGCTCCATACTTTTTCTGAGGTTATCGGTATCTCGGTGACCATGACATTGTACGCGGCTAACGCATCTTCCACAGCGCTGGCGATAGCAGGCATCACAGGGATTGTAGGTCCCTCCCCAACTGCCTTCGCTCCTATGGGTGCCCATGTGGAAGGAGTCTCCAAGTGGACAACATCGACATCAATGCTATCCACAGCCGTGGGCTTGAAGTAGTCTGCGAAGGTTGAAGTGAGCAGCTGCCCTTCTTCATCATACACGTATTGCTCGCCCAAGGCTACTGAAATAAAGTGGGATACATGTCCATGAACTTGTCCATCAATAGTCATAGGATTGATTATCGTCCCAGAGTCGTGGGCAACCAGATATTTCAAGATGTTAATCCTACCAGTGTCACGATCAACCTCAACTACCGCTACGTGAGTCTGATTGCCATACGTGTAGTGACAACTGATCCTATTCTTCTCGTCAGGTGGATGAGCTTGAGGAGCATAGAAATACGCAGCCTCGTGCAAGCCCAGATCAACTCCTTCAGGTAGAAGAGGAGAGCCAACCACATTATGGTAAGCCGCTGAAGCAATGTCCTTGACAGCCACAGATCTTTGAGGCGAATCCTTCACGAAGGCCTTTCCATCGACAAACTCTATTTCTTCAAGACTAGTGTCCAGCATACTGGCAGCGATCCTCGCCATCTTCTCCCTTACTTTCCTCGCGGCAGTCACTGCAGCACCAAGATAGATAGACGAGTAAAGATCACCAGCCGTGCCTGAAGACGTGGTCCATGGAGAAGAATAGGTATCCAATAATGGTACCACATATACATCATCATAGTTGACGCCCAACTCATCAGCCATGACCTGAGCGAGACTAGTTTCATGAGCAGTACCCATGTTGACAGCCGATCTAAGCACAGCTACCTTACCCAATGGATCAACTCTGACCACTGCGCCAGCAACTCTGTGAGTGATAGCCTTCGGGTCTCCGCCTAACAGGACTTCCCGACCAGGGTTGTGGCCTCCAGGATCCACATTGCAGGCTATGCCTATGCCTAGTAGCCTGCCTTCATGCCTAGCTTTTTCACGCTCTCTCATCCAATGCTTGTAGTTTACCATCTCCAAGGCCTTTCTGAAGGTTGCTGTGAAGTCTCCGCCGTCGATTATGTTTCCGCTGGGTGTGGTGTAGGGCATTTGATCGGGCTGAACAAAGTTCTTGAGCCTTATCTCTACAGGATCCATATTCAGTTTCTTAGCCGCCAAGTCGACGAGTCGCTCCAACATGAAAGCCATGTGGGGTTTGCCCAAGCCTCTATCTGAGCCCGCCACAGAAAGATTGGTGAGCACCGAGTAACCCTCATAATACACACTCTTGATCTTGTAGAGCCCCGTGATATTAGTCAGCTTGATGGCAAACCATTGACCTGCTCCAGAGGGGCTCGCACCCTCGTCTGTAATGTCTTTGAGCCTGAGAGCTAGAAAGGTCCCATCCTTCCTCAAAGCCAACTTTAGCTCGTAGATGCCCCCATGACTCTGATTGCCCGTGGATATCATCATCTCCTTCCTGTCCTCAACGTATTTGACTGGTCTACCAGTCTTGATGGATAGAAGAGCAGTCAAGACCATGAGTTCACGGGAGACATGGCGAGTGCCGAAACCTCCTCCAAGATCCCCTATAATGATCCTGATTCTCGACGGAGGTATCTTGGTGGCTCTTGAAAGCCAAGGTATGCCTTGAATCGTCTGAGCATTGGACCAGACTGTTAGCATGTCGCTAACATGGTCGTAGCTAGCTACGCATCCATTAGGCTCGAGGGCTGTCGAACTGTAGCGGGGAATCTTGAACTTCTCTTCTACCACCAAGTCTGCCTCGGCAAAATCTTCATCTGGTTCCCCGTACTGAAGCACGCCATGCCAAGCCACATTGCTGCCCAACTCCTCCATTATCAGCGGACCGTTTCCTGAGGCTGCTTCCTCAGGGTCAACAATGACCTCTAGAGGCTCATATTCAACGTCAAAATCGTCAAGAGCGTCTTCGGCAAGACCCCTAGTGGTAGCCACCACGGCAGCTAACGGCTGTCCCTGATAACCTACTTTCTCAACAGCTAAAGGATACTCCTTAACCTTCTCCATGACAGCTCTTCCGGGCTGAGGCTCAGAGATATGGACCAGCTCTTCGCCTGAGATCACCGTGAGGACCCCTGGTCTCTCAAGAACTCTGCTCACATCTAGCCGCCTTATCTTGGCATGGGCATAGGGGCTCCGCAGAAAAGCTGCGTAGCACATGTCTTGTAACCTAAAATCGTCTACAAAGGTCCCTTTGCCAGTCAGAAACCTAGGATCTTCCCTGCGCTTAATCGACTTCCCTACCCATTTCCGGACGACCATTTCCAGAAATCTGTACGAATGCTGACCGTGGTTGATATAAGTCTGATGCACGTTGAAGAGTAGTCAGCGCCAGATTCCTAAGGAATACTGTAGGGTGTTCGGATAACTATTAAGGAGTTGGTGCTGGCGCCGGTGTGAAAAGGGTTCAGGGGGTATATAAATGCGGACGAGAAGTATCGGAACCCGAAAGATGCCTAATACATAGCAGGTATCAGAGAGAAAATGTACTATCAGAAACCCCCAGCTGCGCCAAGAAGATCAGCGAATAAAATGGTCAGCTAGATTACGAGGGATACGCGGCCTCATAAGAATTAGATCGCGTAACCAATTCATAATGAAAATCTGAACGCTTTTGCAGTAAGACTGTATCATAGAGCCTTATAATTGATCTGCTGAATAAGTAAACAGGGTGTGAAAGAATGAGGGTCAAAACTGTGTCTCAGGTTGAAACCGTCCCTACTGGGACATTCGCCTACGCTGACGATACTGTCGAAGAGGAGCGTCTAAGACAGGCAGCGATGGTGATAGCATTAGTAGTGTAGAGAAATACCCAGACACGTCAGACGGAAGCCAGAAGGCGTCCAGCTCCAAAACAGGCGGATAGGCCCGTTGTTAGATGCGTATTCTAGGTTCTACCTAATCATCAACTCACTACTCACAACGAAATTCTCTCCAAGTATATCTCAGATAATCTGCTTCCTTCCCCTCCTAAACCAGATTTTAGGGCGTTAGTCTAAATTGAATAATATCTCCAGATGTGACAATTGTAGAAGATTGATAATGCAAGAAGCCAAACCAGTTTCCATCGACACCAGCAGCATACTTGATAGCTTTGGCCTTTGAGAACAGAGTGCGGCTGGAATCATACAGATCTGGTTTTCAGAGGATGATGAATTACTCTAACCATAGGAGCAGCATACGTGTACACCAAAGGGGGATGTTTGAATCTACTTGCCCTTAGCTTTAGAGGGTCCGCGGGTCAGCTTCACAAATTCCGACATCGTTATGGCTCTCATGGTTTGGGAAGAAAGGTTTCCCTGAGCAGCTATCTGCACACCTATTTTGAAAGCTGCTTCATCGCTGGGCGCCTCAAGTATGGAAACTACATCGTAGGGACCTAAAGTCACATAGGAGCTGACTAGTTTGCCGCCATTCGCTTCTACTATCTTGCGGACTGAGGAGAGTCTTGAAGGCAGATCTTTGAGTGTCTTCAATCCCTGATCAGTGTATTTGATCAATCTGACGTAAAGGGGCATGACTTGAAGTATCATGTTCGAATCCTTATAAGGTTTAAGGAAAATTCGCGGTAAGTCGTCTAACCGTGAAAACAGTCTCCAGAATCCACGTAATTTATTTCATCATGGGCGTCGTTCTCATAATTATTTACAGCATTATGCTAGGAGGCTTCGCGAATGCGTTGATACATGCATGGGTTCACGTTCAAGAAGATTTCGAGCAGCTGGATGTTCACCTATTCATTGCTGGTACCCTCTTGGCTCTCTACGGTGGCGTCAGACTAGCCTTAAGCCAAACGCGAAAAAATTTATAGGTGCCTCCATTATCTTGTAAACACTTAAGCCTAGGCTTCAGTATGGCCGAGTAATTTACAAACAGGTGATCAAGATGAGCTCAGGCTCCCCAAACAACGTTGGAGTAACAAAGCCACGAGAAGAAAAAACTACGGGGCCAAGCATACCGCCCCTAGCAGAGGAACTGGAGAAACTGTTGGCTGAAGCTTTGCAGAAAGCTGATTCGTATCGCAGCCAACTACTATACCTCCAAGCCGATCTCGAGAACCTTCACAAAAAGATGAAAAGAGACATGGATCAGATCGTCAAGCTAGCCAACGAGCGCATCATATTGAAGATTCTGGATCTTGGAGACGACTTGGAAAGAACATTAGAAGCATCAGAGAAGCATCCTGAAAACGCAAACGTGATAGGAGGTGTTAAGATGATTCTGAAAAACTTGGATGACACCATCAGGGCCGAAGGCGTCGAACCTATTGAAGCCGTTGGAAAAAAGTTCAGTCCCGACATGCATGAGGCAGTATCCTTCATCAACGGAGAAGATTCAGATGATAACACGGTTACCAAAGAGCTTCGAAAAGGCTATACGATGCACGGCAAGGTGATAAGGACCAGCATGGTGGAAGTGTCAAGACCACAAGCAAGGTGAAACAAGATTGGCTAAAATAATAGGCATAGATCTAGGCACAAGCAATTCAGCTGCCGCAGTAATGATGGGTGGTCGGCCAACCATCATACCTAGTGCAGAAGGCACTACCGTAGCAGGCAAAGCATTCCCCTCATATGTAGCCTTCACCAAAGACGGACAGCTACTAGTCGGGGAACCAGCACGTAGACAAGCAGTCACCAACCCCGAAGGAACAGTCATGGCCATCAAGAGAAAGATGGGCACCGACTACAAAGTCAAGACATTCGACAAAGAGTTTACCCCCCAACAGATCTCCGCCTTCATACTGCAGAAGATCAAGAGGGATTCTGAAGCTTTCCTCGGCGAAAAAGTGGAGAAAGCCGTTATCACTGTGCCCGCCTACTTCAACGATAACCAGAGGCAAGCTACTAAGGATGCGGGCACAATAGCCGGTCTAGAGGTCGTCAGGATCATCAACGAGCCTACAGCAGCTTCACTAGCCTACGGTTTGGACAAAGCTGGCAAGGATCAGAAGATCATGGTCTTCGACTTAGGAGGAGGAACACTGGATGTAACCATAATGGAGTTCGGTGGGGGAGTCTTCGAAGTCAAGTCGACCAGCGGAGACACCCAGCTGGGAGGCACAGACATGGACAACGCCCTTGTAGACTATCTTGCATCAGAATTCAGGTCTCAGACAGGCATAGATGTTAGAGATGACAGGACCGCGATTCAACGCATTAGGGAGGCAGGAGAGAAGGCGAAGATCGAGCTCTCCACCGTAGTTTCATCTGAGATCAATCTGCCTTTCTTAGCGGCGGATGCGAGTGGACCCAAACACTTTACCCTCAATTTGACTAGGGCCAAGCTTGAAGATCTTGTGAGGCCCATTGTGGAGAGATGCAAAAGCCCTATGATGCAGGCTTTGTCTGATGCTAAGATCGGGCCTCGGGACCTTGACCGAATCATACTGGTAGGCGGTCCGACAAGAATGCCTGTTGTGAGACAGTTTGTGGAGCAGATCACTGGAAAGCAGCCTGAGAGAGGAATAGATCCAATGGACTGCGTAGCCATGGGCGCGGCCATTCAAGGCGCAGTCTTGGCTGGTGAAGTGAAGGACATTCTCTTACTGGACGTTACGCCGCTGTCTCTGGGCGTGGAGACTCTGGGAGGCATCTTCACGAAAGTCATCGAGCGCAACACCACCATCCCGACTAAAAGAAGTCAGATCTTCACTACTGCGGCAGACTTCCAGACCGCTGTAACCATACATGTTCTTCAGGGTGAAAGATCAATGGCTACTGATAACATTAGCCTCGGCATGTTCAATCTTGAAGGAATTCCGCCAGCCCCCCGAGGTGTACCGCAAATAGAAGTGACCTTCGACATAGATGCAAACGGTATACTCAATGTGTCTGCTAAGGATACTGCCACAGGAAAGGAGCAGAAGATCACGATTACTGCATCCACCAAGCTGAATGATGAACAGAAGCAGCGGATGGTCAAGAATGCCGAGCAGTACGCCGAACAGGATCGCAAGCGCAAAGAAGAAGCTGAGCTCAGGAATACTGCTGACTCCATGATCTACACCGCGGAGAAGACGAAGGCTGACCTGAAGGATAAGATCACCAAGGATCAGATGGAGCGGTTAGACAAAGCTATGTCAGAGCTGAAGGAGGCACTGTCAGGTCAGGACTCAGCAAAGACCAAGGAGAAACAGGAAGCCTTAGCGAAAGTTCTTCAAGAGATAGGCACGGCCGCCTACCAGCAGGCTTCTCAGCAGGCAGGTCAGCAGCAGGCGTCGCAGACTTCAGGTGGACCTACTGATCAAGGCGGCAAGGTTTATGATGCCGACTACAAGGTTGTAGACGAAGAGAAGAAGTAGCAGGGCGAATTGACCGGGCATGTCTACCAAGCGGGACTACTACGATATCCTAGGAGTATCGAAAGACGCAGATAAGGACAGCATCAAATCAGCGTATCGGAAGCTAGCTCTAAAATATCACCCGGATCGAAACAAGTCTCCTGAGGCCGAAGAAAAATTCAAGGAGATCTCAGAGGCTTACGCAATCCTATCCGATGATGCTAAAAGAGCACAGTATGACCGTTTCGGACACGCGGGCATAGCGGGCAGATACACACAGGAAGACATCTTCAGAGGCGCAAACTTCGAGGAGATCTTAAGAGATCTAGGATTCGGCTTCGGAGGCTTCAGCGATCTCTTTGAAAACCTTTTCCGGGGCTTCGGAGGAACGTCACGAGGACCCGCTAGAGGCACCGATCTCCGATACGACATGGATCTCACCTTAGAAGACGTCGTCAAAGGCGTAACCACTAGCATTGAAGTGCCCAGAACAGAAAAGTGCAACACATGCGGAGGCAGCGGCGCGCAGCCAGGCACCTCTCCAAGAACCTGTCCCAAATGCGGAGGAGAGGGTCAAGTTCAGAACCTGAGATCAGCTGGCTTCGCAAGGTTCGTTACAGTTCAAACCTGCGGCGCCTGTAGAGGCAGAGGATCTCTCATCGATCGCCCATGTCAGACTTGTAGAGGAATGGGAGTGGAGAAGAGGACTCGCACCATCAGCGTGAATGTTCCTCCCGGTGTGGATGAGGGTTCCAGTCTGAGGATTCGAGGTCAGGGAGATGTTAGCCTTGAAGGTGGTGCACAAGGAGATCTATATGTTGTGACCCATGTTAAGTCTCACCCTGTCTTCAGACGGGAAGGCGATGACTTGGTCGTCGAAAAGACTATCAGTTTCCCCGATGCTGCATTAGGCTGCCAGCTCAGAGTTCTCACGATTAACGGAGAAGTTGAGTTGAATATTCCTCCGGGAACCAAGAGTGGCTCAGTGTTCAAGTTGAAGGGCAAAGGCGTTCCCCGGATCAACGGATACGGTCGGGGAGACGAACTGGTTGTGGTCCGCATAAATGTTCCGAGTAAGCTTAGTCAGAAGCAGAGAGACTTGCTTAGAGATCTCGCCAAGGAGTTTGGGGCTGAAGAAGGGCTGAAGAAAAGCTTCTTCAAGAAAAGTTGAAACATATCCCACGTCGATAAGGACTGAGCTGAATGCCCACGAATCTCAGGGCGTGGTCAGACAGGGTTGTACCAATTTCTGCCCAAGCCATGTTCCTCATTCCAGTGTAGGCAGTCAATCTTCTTGCCTGTTAGAGCCAGAGATGCGTCCTGCGCCAAATAAAGGCAGAGTGGAACAATGACTTCCGGCTTCAAGGGTTTCCTTTCTTTGCGGAGCTCCTTCTCTGGAGCATAGTTCTTGTAGGTTAATTGTCTATAGGAATTATCGTGGAAAAAGGTGTCCACATATCCTCCTGGGGCTAGAGCATATACACCGATGTTAAAGGATTTGAGTTCCTCTGCAGCAGCCTCGGTGACGCCTTCAATACCATACTTCGACGCACTGTAGGGAACTCGGTAAGCTCTAGCCCGGTTCGTAGTAAGATTCAATATGCATCCCGATTTCTGCTTGATCATTATGGGAGCAACATGTTTCATGCACAGAAAGGTGCCCTTCAGATTAGTGTCTAAAACGAAGTCCCATTCAGATTCATCAGTGTTATGGACCAAGGTGTGACCAGTTACAACGCCGTGGCTTGCTAGTAGAACATCTATCCGCTCAAAACTATCCAGTACACGCTTAACCAGTTTAGTCACGCTCTGTTCGCTTCTAACATCAGTTCCAAATGCAAGCACATCTTTCCCCAGAGCTTTTGCCACAGCTTGAGCCCTCTCCCAAGAGATATCTGCTAGGGCAGTCTTGAAGCCAGCTTCGTGAAATCCACGCGCAGCCGCGGCCCCCATGCCTCCTCCGCCGCCCACTATTAGGGCTACCTTTGACGTATCTGTCATGGTGAAGAAAGATCCTCTCTGCGTTTTTAACTATTTGTAGATGCTTCGGAATGTAGAGGCCCTATTCACTATCTCATTAGTTGAAGATTTTGGGTGAAAGGCTATCAGGAGCTCGGGATACTCTAGGATTACTTACTTCTCTTGAACTATGCTGCAAAAAATGGGGGTGGGGCCCTATGCGGGCCCGAAGATCGGCACTATCCACTTGTCCAGCCAGCCTCTGAGATCAATGAAGTGAGCTTCTTCGTTACGGATGCCTACCATCTCTGCTGGTGGTACTCCTGGGAAGAGCACATCTATTGAAGATTCAGCTGCGAATCCTAGACGCATCGGTGACCTGAGGGTTTTGGAGAAGGTGGCTTGACCGTTTGGTGACATCATGAATTCGACGAATAGCTTGGCTGCGCTGGGGTGGGGGGCTAGTTTTGCTACGACGAGGCAGCTGGGGTTCAGAGTCACTGGTGCCAGAGAGATATAATCGACTGGTACCCCAATCTTTCTTTCGCGGAGTACGTCATGAGCCAAGCCGATTATGGCTACTTGTCCTTCCTCTGCTGTGAGAAGTCTGAATATTTGGCTGGTGCTCTTGAATAGTCTTGGTTCGTACTCGAGTAGCTTCTTCATGTAGTTCTGCCATCTTGCGTCGTCGTTCCAGAGTGTTTGCATTTCAGCTAGCACTTGGGTGTGGGGTCCTCCTCTCGAAGGATGGTCCATGAGGATATTTCCCTTGAAGGCTTGGATGACTTCAGGTTTGGTTAGGTCCTCCCATGTCCTTAGGGATTTAAGGAGAGCGAGCTTGTCGCCCTTAACCAGATTGGTATTGTACATGACTACAGGTATCGTGGCTCCAAAGAAAGACATGTGTCCATTAGGATCGAAGATTGGTGGGAAGAATTTCTCTGTTGCTTGAGGGGACTTGTAGGGTTGAGTGGCCCCAAGCTCTATGGCCTGCCTGCAGTTACTTACAGCGCTATCATATATGTCCCAAGTCATCTGCCCTCCCTTTATTTCGGCCGAGATCCTGCTTATTAGTTCAGGATTGGTTGCCGAAAGGAAGTTTGCCTTAATGTTAGGAAACTGTTTCTGGAACTCCTGAATGAAGAGGAGCACATCCGCTTGATCCCTGACAGAGTAGATGGTTAATCCTCCTTCGCGAGACGCGGCTGCTACAAGATCAGGGTCGAAGACACTGACTTCTTTGAGAAGTTCTTCTCTCTCCTCCAGTTGTTTCTGCAGCGCTTCTTGAGCCTTCTTCGCATCTGCTAATGCTTTCTCCAGTCCTCCTATCCTTTGGTCCACCAAGTTCTTTATTGCGGTCTGCTCTGCACTGACGCTTTGCTGCCCGCTCTTCAGCTGGTTGACATCGCTGCTTACTTGTGATTGAGTGCTTTTCAGGCTGTTGATGTCGGTTGCGATCAAGTCAGCGCGGTTCCTTATGGAAGCGACGTCTGATGACACTGCTACGGTTGTATATCCAATGGAGCCAGCAGATATGAGGATGGCAACTACTGCGGCTACTAACGCTATGTTGGCCATTAGTATCACTTTGAGAAAGTGAGTAATGTTATTTATGTCTTGTGCCATTTTCTCTATAAGAACAAGCTAATAAATGGCCTGACCCATGAAAAGCTATTATTTTCATATTATTACTGCATTAAAAGAAAATACTATATTCTAATAGCTGTGCAGAACCGTTCAGGATAAATACTGCGAACCAAGCTAATTCTGTGATTTGGGCCTAACTGCGCCTATAATCTTAGCCGTCTCTGTAGCAGCGTTCATTATGGTTCCCATAGTGATTTTGATTTTAGGTAGCTTTTCATCAGGTGATCTGGGTGATCCCATATCTCCTTCGCTTGACAATTATTACGGGGCTTTCTCAGACCCCCTTTTTGTACCGTCTTTCTACAATACGATTGTCTTCGCTTTGGGGAGCACCTTTCTTGCAATAGCTATAGCAATAACGTTAGCGTGGATAATTGTCAGAACCAATACGCCGTGGAAAAGGTTTGCTGAACTTCTACCTATATTCCCCCTTCTCTTACCCCCCTTTATGGATAATATTGCTTGGATCTTCCTAACGGCACCCAAGGCTGGCATAATTAATCGATATCTTCAGGATGCTTTCGGAATACAGCCGATGCTTAACGCTTTCAGTCTGCCAGCCATGATCTGGGTATACGGCCTGTCACAGGTGCCATTATCTTATCTCATAATCGCATCTGCCTTCACCGCGCTAGATCCTGCCCACGAGGAATCTGCCACCATGAGCGGCGGTGGTATATTCAGAACTTTCTCAAAGGTAACCCTCCCCCTTATGATGCCTGCCGTCCTTTCAGCGGGAATCCTCACGTTGGTGGCCACATTGAGAGCGTTTGAAACACCGACCTTAATGGGCATCCCTGGGGGGGTCTACGTCTATGTGTCAAGGATTTTCTCGGCTATGCAGCTATCTACTCCGCCTGATTCTGGCCTAGCGACAGCTTATGCTTCTATCTTGTTGGCGATGACGGTGTTTGCTGTAGTTTTTTACATGTGGTCACTTAGAAGGGCGGAGAAGTTTCAGGTCATAACAGGGCGAAATTATAGGCCGCGCATTCTTGAGATTGGTAGATGGAAGTATATTGCCTTCGCCTTTGTTATGCTTTACTTCTTTGTTGCCGTCTTCTTGCCTTTCATGGTGGTAGGATTGATGTCCTTTATGCCTTTCTTCAGCTATACCCTCTTGGCTGGGAGCTTCGTTGAATCGTTTACCTTGAGAAATTATGAGATCGTGTTACGCCACCCCTTTGTACAAGAAGGCCTATTGAACAGCGCTGGTGTAGGGATAGCTTCAGCATTGCTCGCCGTTGGAATAGGCTTCCTGACATCCTACATAGTCTATCGAACCAAATTCAAAGGCAGGAAGATGTTGGAGGTGATAGGCACCCTTCCAATAGCCTTCCCCGGCTTAGTCCTAGGGCTCGCCCTCCTTTGGACGTTCTTCTATCTCCCGGTAAGGATTCACCCTGCTATAGCCATACTCTTGGCCCTCATCATCTTCAAGTTGCCTATCGCTTTGAGAGCGATGTCAGGATCTGTAGTTCAGATACATCAAGAGCTTGAAGATGCCTCTAAGATAGTTGGGGCGGGTTGGGCGTATACCTTCAGGAGGGTGACTATACCCATAATGAAACCAGCTTTAGCTTCCGCAGCCCTGTTCCTCTTCTTTTCAGCCTTTCGTGAAGTAGGAGCTTTAGTTCTCCTTGCCGGTCCCGGTTTCAACATAGCGGCAGTGACTCTGTTCAACTATTACGGTCTAGGACAGTGGATGGAGGTTTCAGCTGGCTCTCTAATATACGCCGCTATCTTATTTGTGGTCCTCATCACTAGCAGATATGTCTTTAAGATAAGGTTGAGACTCTAAGTCATATTATCAGTCTTAAGCTTGCCGTGTTAGGTGTATTCACCTGTTCCTAAGAGAAACTCCTAACACATCGAAAGGCTTCTCCTCGTCAAGAGACACTTGGCTTTTTGAAACAGACGACACGTTAGGCGTGGTATAGCCCTCTCCCGTAATCAGTCTTCTTACGTTTAGACCTCCCTCGGATTCGAAGACTAGGATAGCGCGTTTTCCTCTAACCTGCTTGAACTTCATGTTTTGAACATGCTTACGCAAAACCTTAGGCTTATTCATAGCGTCCATCTCTACGACACAGTTGCGGAAGGCTTCTTCAACGGTTTGGATGATTTCTTTACTGACGTCTTTGTCAAAAATGGTATTAGCCTCAATCTTCATATCAAAGACTTGACTTGCCTCAGGCTTATCATTCATCAGCTCCACTTGCATCATGGCTGTGTCTCCTCTTCGCCAACTTGAAGGAGACCTGTTAAGATGTCTAACCTTCGGACTCAATATTTCTGCATAGAAGGGTCTACCGTTTCCTTTCACCAAACTGTTGGAGTCCTCGCTTCCAATCCAAGTGAACCTAGTGTTCGAGCCTCCGAAATATTTCAGTAGGCGTTTTGACAATGCTTCTTCCACACTGCCTACAGCTAAGTATCCTGAGTGTTGGCATTCTTCACATCCTTGACCGTTGCAGGTCTTGCATCTTGTCCTCTTCTGTGGGAGACCGCGAAGCTTCTTCACGTATCGTCCTGAGACATAGATCGACTTGGGAATAACTTCTACACCCTCCGTATACGGTGAAATGATGATGGCTATGTCGGGATTCCGGTAGTTGACTCGTTTACCTAGGGTTTGCTGGAGCATTCTTCCAAGCTGGGATGTTAAAGCAGTCTTCAGGGACTCTCCTCCCCTAAGCTTGAATCGAGCGCGGATCGAGTCTTCTTTTTCCACTACTGAGGCGGGAACTGTAGCTCCTATTAGAAAGGTATCGAATTCGTAACCTTGAAGAGACTGTGTAATCTTGGCGGTTAGATCATCTAGCTTAGAGAACATGCCTCCGCAGATATCGCATTGTTCAGACCAGCTTGTGATGGATGCGTTTGGTAACTGTCTGGTCAAACAGAGTTTGCATAGATGGTTCCCTCTGAGAATATTCCTAGCTATGGACACTACTTGTGTTGCGACGGTCATACAGAGAGCCTTCTCATAAGCTGCCTTATCTCTCTGCCTTTAGCGGCCTTCATGACAGTCTTAGCTTGTCTGTAACGTTTCAACATGTCTTTGACGTCGGAGTCTGATGTTCCTGAGCCTCTGGCTATCCTCTTGACCCTAGAGGCGTTAAGAATCTCTGGGTCCTCTTTTTCTTTCTTGGTCATGGATTGAATAATGACTTTCCAATTCTTCATCCGATCCTCTATTCCATCCAGCTCAGATTCCGGTATGCCTGTTGAGAACCCAGGGATCAGCTCCACGATCTTTCTGAGGGAACCCATCTTCTTCACCTGCTCCATTTGGTAGTATAGGTCGTCGATGGTCATTTTACCGGACATGATGCGTTTGACCTTCTTTTCGTCAGCCTCCTGCTCTAGGTCCTTAGCTCTTTCTAGTAACGCCTTGATGTCTCCTAGACCTAAGAGTCTGCCTACGAATCTTGTGGGTGAGAAAGCCTCCAGATCATCGATTCTTTCTCCTGTACCGATGAAGAGGATTGTTGCTCCTGTTGCTGCCGCGGCAGCTAGGGCTCCTCCTCCCTTGGCTGATCCGTCAAGCTTTGTGATTACGATTCCTCCTATGGGGACAGTTTGATGGAAGGCTGCAGCCTGATTGTAGCATTGCTGTCCAATGGTCCCATCTACAACGAGCAATGTCAAGTCAGGGTTGATGGTGGAGGAGATCTGCTTCATTTCGTCAAGTAGTCCCTTCTCCTCTTTATGTCTGCCCGCTGAGTCAACGATGATAAGGTTACATCCTTTTTGCTTGAAGTATTCTGAGCCTTTTTTCGCAAGCTGCACAGCGTCTTTAACATCGTCGCTTCCGTACACCTCTAAACCGATTTGGCTGCAAACCATCTTAAGTTGGGTAAGAGCACCCGGTCTGAAAGTGTCTACGCAGACTACGCCTACCCTGTAACCTCGCCGCTGCATGTGTCTCGCAAGTTTTCCGACGGTTGTTGTCTTCCCACTGCCTTGAATGCCCATCATGAGAACAATATTGATTCTTGACGACGGGAGATCAACTGGCTGTTCTGAGCCGAGTATGTTGGCCAGCTCATCGTAAAGTATCTTCACGATGTAGTCCTTACGTGGTAGTCCTGGAGGAGGCTGTTCTTTTAACGCCCTCTCCTCGATTTTTTTCGACAGCTCCAATACTTGTTTCACATTCACATCTGCTTGGAGAAGTGCTCTCTGTAGATCTTTGACGAATTCTTTCACTGTCTGCTCGTCGATGGATGAGGCACGAAGGATCTTGTTGATGGCGCCCTGCAATCCTTCCTTAAGCTTGTCAAGCATGGCCTTGCGTCATATACTAACGCCATTTTTCTTCCTTATAATAGCTTCATGGGTCAAACTCGATTGGAATTGTTCGACGCAGCCTTGCCATAGGTACATTGTGAAAATATGGTCTTTATTCACGAGTGAACTTTGTTCTGTTGTGTTAGTTCGGGATCCTAGGAGTCAATGACATTTTAAGTGGTTCCCGAATTATTGCGTCACAATTCTATATGAGCAGACACTTATAGACATGGATAAGTGAGTAAGCTCATTGCCAGCGAAAGACCTTCTTGCAAGCATCGCGATGATACTACCGGCTATCATTCTCTCCCTTTTCTATCGTGCTCTGCGATCCTACGACATAGCAGTGCTGATGGCGGTCAACAGTGTATCCGAGTCTACTCCTATCTTCGTAATAATCTTGATTGATGCGGTAGGTTCTCTTCCGTTTTGGCTGCTAATTGTGTTGTTTCTTCGGCTTCGCAAATCTCGTGGAGCAGCCACGTTTCTGCTAGTTGGCTTAATCATCGATACAGTCGTTTCAACCGTGTTTAAGTTTGCTGTAAGTAGGCCTAGACCTCCTGACTCTCTTCCGGGCATAAGGCTGCTGGGTCTTGAGGACTCTGGCAGCATGCCTTCGGGGCATTCTGAACGCAGCTTCATGGCTGCAATCGTCCTAGGCAAGTTTTACGTTAAGCGGCAGGTGCCTCTAATTATGCTTGGAGTATTGGTGGCCTTTTCAAGGGTGTACATTGGAGCACACTATCCGTTAGATACGGTAGTGGGAGCTTTCACCGGTATTGCGGTAGGTCTGGTCGTACGTAGCCTCCAGCTGCAGAGGTTTGAAGCGTGGATGGAGAAGGTGTGGAGTCGGGTGGCAAAGTAAATTTCTTTTTATTGCTGAGCCCTCTTCATTTAACAGATTTGAAGACTATCACGCCAGACCAGATGAGGATCGCTGAGGAGAGGAGTGAACAGATGGGTGTCTCAAGACTGCTGCTTATGGAGAATGCTGGCAGGGGACTTGCGGAATTCATTGTGAAGAAGAAGGGTGATCTTCGCAACCGTAAGGTTGTTGTCGTGGCTGGTCTTGGAAATAATGGGGGCGACGGTTTTGTCTGTGCTCGTCATCTAGCTGGTGAAGGCGCAAGTGTGACGGTGGTACTTCTTGGGCAGCCATCAGAGCTCAAAACTAAGGAAGCGTCGTTGAATTGGAAGGTGTTGGAGCAGATGAAGAGGACAGTGAGGCTGATTATCATGCATGGAGATGCTGAGCTGCGGGTTCTCCAAGAAACCCTAACCACTGCGGATATTATTGTGGATGCGATCTTCGGCACCGGCATTAAGGGTCGGCTAAGAGAACCTTTCGCGTCGACCATCAGGATGATCAATGATATTGCAGCCTACAGAGTTGCGGTTGACGTGCCTTCTGGGGTGGACCCGTTGACTGGGGAGGTTCATGATGTTGCTGTGAAGGCTCATGCAACCGTTACCTTCCATAAGGCCAAGACAGGTCTTTTGAAGGCAGGCGAATATGTTGGTGAAATCGTTGTAGCTCGTATTGGTGTGCCTCCTGAAGCTGAAGGATAATCGTGTTCCTGTCTTGTTGAATTGATGTTTGAGAGGGGTGTTCTAGTGTCGCCCAGCATATACAATACCGCTCGGTTAGATTCAT
Source organism: Nitrososphaerota archaeon (assembly GCA_016206275.1). GTDB lineage: Archaea > Thermoproteota > Nitrososphaeria > Nitrososphaerales > JACQRY01 > JACQRY01. The sequence goes on along the minus strand of JACQRY010000255.1, from coordinate 6,783 downwards.
TGCCTAACGGACTTGACAAGCCTTAAGTAAGGCACGAATGCAAAATTTTACGTATTGCGAAGAGTAGCAGTTGTCGGTGTGGGAAGCTCTAGGTTTGGTCGCCGCGACGATGCTAATCTTTCGGAGCTGGCTTTTGAAGCTGTCAAGCCGGCTATGGATGAAGCTGGAGTAGACTCTAAAGATATCGGGTTTGCCTCGGTGGGAACGGTAGGAACATGGTATGAAGAGCCTCTGCCGGCTGTTGTGGTTGCGGAGTATGCCGGCCTGAATCCTACGGGTTTGGTTAGATGTGAGGCTGCCTGCGCAAGTGGTAGTGGGGCCTTTAAAGTTGCCCATCAAAGCGTTGCTAGCGGGGAATCGGAGATAGCTATGGCGATAGGGGTGGAGAAGATGACTGAGGTAGATACTCCTACAACCATCGAGTTGATCGGCAGGGCTGGAAACTATCTATGGGAGTTTGAGAATGTTGGCATAACCTTCGCGGGCTATTATGCGCTGTACGCTTCAGCCCACATGGCTCAATACGGAACCACAGAAGAGCAGTTAGCGATGGTAGCGGTCAAGAACCATAAGTATGGAGCCATGAATCCTTATGCTCACTTCCAGAAGGAGATTACGCTGGAGCAGGCTTTGGGGTCGCCTTTCGTAGCTTGGCCCCTTAGAGTCTACAGCTGTTGCCCTGTAAGCGACGGTTCCGCAGCAATCATTCTTGCTTCTGAGCAAGCAGCCAAGAAGCTTACTGACACACCCGTATGGGTCAAAGCTATTGGAACAGCTTCAGATACGGCTAACCTCAGCAAGAGACCTGATTACCTTGGCCTCAGAGCGACTATGCAAGCCTCTAAGCAGGCCTATGAGCGGGCAGGCGTCTCCCCTACAGATATCGATGTGGCCGAGGTTCATGACTGCTTCACTATTGCGGAAATATTGGCGTATGAGGATCTAGGTTTCTGCGAGAAAGGCTCGGGAGGAAGAATGATTGAAGATGGGGAAACCTACATTGGGGGACGCGTACCCATCAACTTGGATGGAGGGTTGAAGGCTAAGGGTCATCCTCTTGGAGCTACTGGCTGTATGATGATCGCAGAAGTCACTAGGCAGCTAAGGGGAGAAGCGGGTAAGAGGCAGGCTCCGATTAAGAACGGGTTGGGATTGGCCCACAACGTTGGAGGCACGGGGCACTATTGTTATGTCACTATATTGGGACGTGAATAGATGGCTCTGAAACCTGAGCAGCCCCGAACCTTTAAGTCTGCTCGGGAGCTGCGCCTGCGCTACCATATACCCATAGCTAAGACTGCTAGGTTCTGGGATGAGTTAGAGAATGGTAGGCTCACCACTACGCGCTGCGCTAAATGCGGCGCCATCTTCTTTCCTCCTGTGGCTGATTGTTCAGAATGCCGATCATCGCAAATGGAGTGGATGCCTCTTAGCGGGGAAGCAGTCCTCCAAGCTGTTACCCGTATCGACATTAAGCCTGCGAGTTTTGCTGAAGAAGAACCCTACCTGATAGCGATAGGGAAATTGAAGGAAGGTGTTAACGTGTTGGCCAGGCTCGTTGGAACTAGTGTGGAGGTCGCGAGGATAGGCATGAGCCTTATCCTGAGACCTGCGCGTACACGTGAGGGTAACGTGTGGTATGAGTTTGCTCCTGCTGTAGGTTCCAGAGGGAAGAATAGTGGTTGACTTGGTTTAGCCTGTGAGCTCTTTTATCAGCTTCCTTGCTATGGTTAACCGTTGAATATCATTGGTGCCCTCATAGGTTTTGATGATCTGTGAGTCTCTGAGAAGCCTCTCTACGGGAACTTCTGTTGATACGCCGTATCCTCCGTGAATCATCATTGCTGTTAAAGCGGCTTTTTCAGCGGTTTCTGTGGAGAAGACCTTGGCCATGGAAGCTGCTTCGACGAACTCTTTGCCTTGGTCTCTGAGGCTGGCGGCCCAGTATGTAAGTAGCCTCGCGGCATGTATGTTCATAGCCATCTCGGCCAGCTTGAACTGGATTTGTTGGAACTCTAGGAGCCTGTTTCCGAAGGCTTTTCGGTTTGCAGCGTAGGCGGCTGCCTGCTCGTAGGCTGCTTGAGCTATGCCCACGCCCTGAGCTGCGACTCCGATTCTGGCTCTGTCATAGGTTTCGAGAGCTATGTAGGCTCCTTCTCCTTCATGGCCTAGTATGTTTTCCTTAGGCACTTTGGCGTCGTTGAATATTAGCTCTGAGGGCTGGGATCCTCTGAGGCCTATGGTGTTGATTTTGCCTCCTACTGTGAATCCTTCGGTGCCTTTCTCGACGATGAGGGCTGTGATACCTTGGATTCTCTTGTCCGGTGAAGGAGGAGGCTGGGTTCTGGCGAATACTAGGAAGATGTCTGCTTTGTCTCCGTTGGTGATAAAGATCTTTCTCCCATTTATCGTCCATTTGTCGCCCACTGGTTTGGCGCTGGTTTGGATGCCGGCTACGTCGGATCCGGCTGCAGGCTCGGTCATGGCGTGGGCTCCTATCTTCTCTCCTTTTGCTAATGGGCGTAGATAGCGCTGTTTCTGCTCTTCGGTTGCATGTGTTTGGAGGGGTTCTGATACTAGGAAGGTTCCTCCGAGGATTGTGGAGCAGGCTGGGCATACTCTGGAGATTTCTTCGGTTATGAGGGCGAGCATGAGGGCGTCTCCTCCTGCGCCGCCGTGTTTTTCGCTGATGGTTATGCCGAAGAATCCTGCTTCTGCTAGACGTTTGTTGATTTCGGGTGGTATGGAGTTGTTCTTTTCGATTTCTTTGACTTTTGCTTCGATTTCTTTTTTGGCTAATTCCCTTGCTACTTGTCTTACGGCTTCGTGCTCGGGTGTTATCTTGATTTGGTAGTCTGTTGGCCTTGGGTTGAGGGTGGGCACAGGTGTCTTCGCTTTTCTGTTGCTGCTTGGACTCGCTATTAAGGCTGGTTGCGTGGTTAACCGTGATAGATGGTGTATTGTAGCTGGTTTCCTTCTCGGTCGAAGGCTAGGATGTCGTCTTCTGTTCCGTAGGGGTATCCCATTATGATCATTATGATTCCGTAGAAGTTGTTGAGATCTTGGAGTGAGGGGTGGGGTGATCCTGAGGGGTGCGAGTGGGCTATGCCTAGTATGGAGAGGTCTAGGGGGAGCATGTGTGTTGGGAAGCTGGAGTAGTGGTAGTCGTGTACTGCGAAGGGGGGTATGATGAGGTCTTTGATGATTACTTCGTTTTTCTTTCTTTTGCCTCTGAGGAGGAGTATGCCTTCTCTGGGGTGACAGTTCTTGGCGTAGCTGAGTAGGCCGTCTATGACTTGTCGTGAGATGCGGAGGGTCTTCATTGTGTGTTGTTGTTTGTTTTGGGGGGTCTAGGGGGGTTCATATGGGTTTGGGGTTTGTTTCTTGTTGTTTTGTTGTGGTTGACGTGGTTTTCTGGTTGTTTTGGGGTGGTCTGCTTGGGGAGTAGGGTTCTTGTTGGTTGATAAATTTGCTCCGGTGTGGAATTAATCATAGGGGTGGTTCAAATAGAATGACAGAGTATCAGTGTTTTTGGTTGTTGTGTTGGAGGATTTGTTGGGGGATAATGGTTGTTTGACTGTGTGTTGATGAATTTGGTTCTTGGTGACAATTCTTTTCTTGGAGCTAGGCGATGATTGAATGGGGTTCTCTTGTCGGCTCGTTGTTTTATGCTTAAGTAGATGGGTTATGGGAGTCTGATTGAGTTTGGAAGAGGCTCTTGAAGTTCGGTATAATTCTTCCTAATTACGGGGAGTATTGTGACGTTAAGCTCTTTTCGGAGGCGGCTTTGGCTGCTGAAGAGGAGGGTTTTGATCATGTCTTGGTTTGGGATCACTATGCTCTTCCTTGGAGTAAGCGGACTTTTGAGGCGTGGTCTTTGCTGGCGTTTCTTGCTGGGCGGACGAGTAGGATCAGGTTGGGGACGTGTGTTACGCCTATTCCCTTTAGGTCTCCGGCGCATTTGGCTAAGATTGTGGCTACGGTGGATGTTCTGTCAGCAGGGAGGGTTATTCTGGGTGTGGGGGCTGGTTGGAACAGGTCTGAGTTCCGGGGCTTCAGTAGTTGGGATGATGGGGCGACTAGGGTGGCTAAGACCAGGGAGGGGTTGGATCTGGTCTTGAAGCTGTGGTCTGAGGGTAAAGTGGATTTCGAAGGCAGGTTTTATTCTGCTAAGGGGGCTGTGGTGGAGCCGAAGCCTGTTCAGAAGCCTCATCCGCCTCTATGGTTCGGCACGAGGGGTGAACATATGATGAGGATGCTTGCGGAGTATGGGGACGGCTGGATTCCGATAAAGGTTTCAGCCCGCGACTACGGGAGGCGTAGGGAGAGGATAGAGGAGTGGGCTAGGCGATACAACAGGAGAGGCAGGTTGGAGTATGTCTGTGACGCTAATGCTTCAACAGATGTGAACAAGATTACGAGGGAGATTGAGAGGTATGGGAAGGCTGGCTGCGACTACTATTCGCCGGCATTTGAGTATCCTCGGGGCGAGCTGGTGAAGAGGGTGAGGTGGTTCGCCAAGAACATAGCCTCGTCTTTTAGCTGACATGCGATGGTCAAGTCTTGGCTTCTTGCACAATTCTGATGAAGTTTGACAGGACCTTTACGCCTAAGGGGTGTTCTTTGCTGCTCCGCTCGGGGTGGAATTGAACCCCGTATACCGGCTGATCCTTGTGGCGGAAGGCTTCTACAGGATACTCCTCGGCTTCGGCTAAGTGTATGAAGCCGGGCATGACTGATTCGACGATCTCGCTGTGGGACTGAGCGGCGTCAAAAGAATCTGGTAAGCCTTCGAATAATATGTCCTTTCTGAGGAGTTTGACTTTGCGGAAGCCCTCGATCTTCTTGCCGAGGGGCTTTACATGGCCTTCGAAGGCTGCGCCTAGCAGTTGATGACCGTAACAGATGCCTAAGATTGGTTTTTTGTAGCGTCGGAGCACAGCCATGAGCTGTGAGTATTCTCGTTGAGTATCAGGATGACTAAGCATGGCTTCAGAGCCGCTGAGAACCATACCATCGAATCTGTCAACATCCCTGTATTGGATTTCCTTGTACCATACCAGTGCTGGATCTGCTCCTAAGATGTCTTTCACAGATTTGAAGAGCTCTACAACTCTGGACGGGTTCTTCGCGTAGTTTCCTACGACTAGGATCGATGGTTTGCCAGTAGGCATGGCTATTGGATTATCGTATATGTGCGATAAAAGCATCTAGTATTGGAGGTATCCAGCAATTTAGATACCGTATGTCTTCTAGAAGCTCGGCAGGACCTCTTCAGCGAAAAGCTTCAGTTGAGCAAACTGATCCTTGCCGTGGAAGACCAGTACAAGATATTCAAGACCATGGGACAAGAACTCCTCAATCTTTTTCACACAGTCGCCGGGCGTCCCCATGAAGATTCGGTCAAGCACCTTCTCGTCGAACTTAACCCTGTAATAGGCCTCCATCAGTTGCCTTCCCTCGTTGACGGCGGTCTCCATATTTCGATTAACGTTTGCCCACGTTTCTAGGGCCCTGCTTACCGTGTCTGGAGACCTATATCTGGACTTACATATCTCTTGGATTGTCCGCCAAGCTTCACCGTACTCTTCGGGGGTGGATGGGCCCATAAACCAGCCTTCTCCTGCCCGGACGACTCGTTCATAACGTTCAGTCCGAGAAGACGGTTGGCGTCTTAGACTTAGGGTTCCGCCGCCACCAGCAGCTATCCATACGGGCGGATGGGGTTTCTGATAAGGCCTTACGTGCATCGATAGGCCTGACAGATTGTAGTATTTCCCTGCGTGGTTAACAACTTCTTGTGACCATAGTTTCTTCAGAAGCATTATGCATTCCTCCATCTTCTGAGCTCGTTCTTTTGGTGGAACATTGAAGAGGGAGGCTTCTCTATCCATGTCGCCCTTGGGGCCTCCTCCCATGCCTGCGCCCAATATTGTTCGCCCGGAGGAGAGTAGGTCGAGGCTGGCCCAGCTTAGAGCTGTCCATACGGGGTTCCTGAGATGGGGCTGGAAGATGGATGTCCCTAGTTTCACATGTTGAGTGACTGCGGCCATAGCTGACAAGACGCTCATGGGTTCGAGGCGAGGCTTAGCTAGGACGCTGTCGCCGACCCAGACGGAGTGGAAGCCCAGTTTTTCGGCTTCAGTGGCAATCTGAATGAGTTTTGGAGGGGTGAAGTCGGGTATGTATAGAGGTGCTCGATTGTTGACGTAGACGCCGAACTTTGCTTTCATCTTAACAAGGTCAACATATCATTGGATTATTTAACTAGCGTAGAGCGATGTAAAATGTGTCAAGTAAGAAGGTCTTGGTAGCTGGTCTTGATCTTTGCACGGATCTCCTTCCTAACTTGCTTTACTATGCCGTCGATGTTCTTTCCAGATAGTTCCTCTTCGAGCTTTTGAGCTATCTCCATAGTCTCCAGCTTCTGAAGTAGCAGCAGCCCTTGGCTTGTCTTGGCGAGAATGAACTTTGTCCTGGCTCCGATGGCGAGCTCCTTACGCAGGCTCTTTGGAATAGTTATCCTACCAGATTTGTCGACTTCGACTATCTCTCGCATCTATACCATTCTGACATTTTGTGGTAAAATGGGCCAACCTATTTTTGTGTTTGGCAGTTCTTAGCCTTCGCCATACTCGCCGACTCTTGATCCGCCAGGACGGCCCTTAAGCATGTCCTTAATCCACTCTGCCAATGCTCATGTCAGAGGTAAGATTAGTGATTTCTTGCCTTGGGTGTAGCGGAATGGTAGCCCGGGGCAGATTCGAACTGCCGTCACCGGCT
>JACQRY010000251.1 GCA_016206275.1 Nitrososphaerota archaeon | reverse complement strand
ATACAAATTGGAGTGAAGACCAAAGCAAGCGGCTTTGATAATTTGTATCTTGCAGTATTGAAACTGACCAATGCGGTTCTCCTAACAGACGACTCAAAGTTACACAACTTGGCCAAGGACACCGGTTTCGAATCGAAATTGCTTAGAGAATCAACATGATCTATGCCCCCACACATGTTTGAACTCTGTTGGAAAACCTTGGTATACTCCCGGTCGGCTACGAGGACCTGTCCACCCCTGACAGCTAAATAATATTCGGATACTTATCTTGGAGTTCAAACTAGTGTTTGCTTGTCCATTCGAAGTCTTTGCTGCGGGACATCTTACTTATATTACAGAGTAGCGCACTTAGCTTAAATCATCATCTGCTGCGAGTCGATGGGCTAGCGGCTAGAGTCCAATAGGGAAAATCCATATACTAAATAGTCATCTTAACCTTGCAGCATAACTGCGTATTAGGCTCTTTCAGCATGGATTACGCGTCTATAACACAACTTCGGATTGCTGCTTCACAAGCAATATGAATAGTAATCATGAGATTTAGTGGAGTCTATGAGAACAGGCCGGCGGAACGGCAGTAGGTCCGCAATATCAGATCTTTTCGCCACACTGCTTACGCTCGTGATTACGGTTGCAGGCGGTGCAGGCGTCTTTGCCTTTGTGAATGCCCAAGCATCGATTAGCGCGTCAAGCTACGGGGAAACAGTCGAGCAAAATGTATTACAACTACGGGAGAAATTTATTATCGCCAACGTAGCCTTCAACTATCCCTCCTCAGGCCAGGTCAGGATCTGGTTCTACAACCACGGGAACACGGACACACGCATAATGGAACTCTACATTGGAACCTCTTCTACAAGTCTTGTTAACCAGACAACCACCGATTTTCCTGTAACCCTATCCGAGGGTAGCACTGCCAGCGTCACTATAACCTATAGCGTCACATCAGGCCAATCCTACTACTTCAAAGCTCTAGGCGAGTACGGTAACTCACACATCTACCTCCAGAAGGCTTGATCCATGTTGAGGAAGAGATCTGCAAATCGGAGCAGGAGAGGAGTTTCAGCCATAGTCGGAGCCGTCATCATGTTCGCTATGGTATTCACCACAGGAGCAGGATACTTTACCTTTATTGCACAGTCGCAGCAACTCTTAAACAAAGAAACTTTCAACAAAAGTCAGCTCGAAAATGAGCGCGTTGCTGAACGACTCGATCTGGTAGCCGTTAAGATCCAGTCAAACGGTGCAATAGGGGCCAACATCACCAACACTGGGCCGTTGACCACCAAGATTATACTAATTATAGTGTCAAATTCCTCCTTCGTCCAGGTGTTGGACGGACAGCCAGGTCAGCAAACTAGTCCAAATTTGCCTATTCTCATCAATCCTGCATCCACCCCCGGCCCCATAGACACTGGCATAACACCAACATCCGGGCAGACCTACTCAATAAAGGTGATAAGTGAACGAGGTAACGTGGCTCAAACAACATTCCCAGACGAAACATCAGCAGCTGTGGTGGCTGCATCACTTATCGCGAAAGGAGTTGGAGACCTGCAGATGAATCTGCGTTCTATTAAGTGGGCTGTGAAAAGCGGTTCTAATCCACTGACTTTCAGCGACGGATCCGAGATCGCGAGTGGAACATCGAATGTTGTATGGAAGGTGAATATGACAAATCATTCTGAGAAGGACGTCTACCTGAGTCGAAATAGCGCTCTATCAGTACTTCGTTCTGGCGGATCGAACACAGCGGCGTGGTATATTGTAAAGACCGTGATTGAAACGAATGGCACCATAACGGCCCTAGGGAGTAGTGAATACATCTATCTTCAAGCCAACGCCGAAGACATTGCTGCAGGTGGTCCCCCAGCCACAGTCTACTTTAGCTCCAGCACGATCGGAGGATCCAGTACCGCGAACTTCCCCAGTCAAATAGACATATGGTATGTCTTCATAGGTCTATCCGGTACCTATACTACTGGTGGTTCAGCGGACAAGTACAGTCAACTGATACCATTCAAAGTGGTTCGTTCTACATAGAGGAAAGACCATGGAAATCTCTCTAACCCGAGGCGGGCAAATCCAATATCATACACTCTACGCACTCTTCGAAGATGAACATCACTGTGGCCTTGATACGACTCACATAGAGGTGTACTGATCTGCCTATATTCTCTAAGAAGAAGACTCCAGAGCAACTCATCAAGGAACTGGAGAAGAAGAAGCAGGGCGTAAAATTTCCGTCCATAGGCATACCCATGCCGCCTACTTGGGAGACGGTTGAACGCTACCCGCTCAACGCGCCCTTCTCGTACGCCATGATCGCGAAGGACCCCGTATCATCCAACAAAAAGTACTATGTTGACGAGGTCCCCCTATCCGCGACGGAAGCAGCCCTGTACACGACGCTTCTCGGAATCTTGGAGAGTGAACTCTCCGCCCCTAGGTCTCAGGTTGACCCCAGAAAATACTTCGCAGAACACGCGGCCGTGGCGCTCAAGAAATACTCTATCCAAATACCCATCATCTCATGGGAGAAAATTCTCTACTTCGCTGAAAGAGACCTAGTCCAGTTCGGCGTCATAGACGGTCTAATGAGAGACATATACATAGAAGACATCTCTGCAGATGGTGTTGGAAGACCCATCTTCATATATCATCGCAAATACCAGAACCTGGAGACCAACATAGTCTTCAAAGAAGACCTAGATGTAGACAACATTACTTCAAGACTCTCACACATGTCCGGTAAACATGTCTCGACAGCCTTCCCCATCGTCCAAGGCACCCTCCCCGGCAGACACCGCCTCGCAGCAACATTCAGACGAGAAGTCTCCCCCCACGGTGGAACAATAACAATACGAAAATTCAGAGAAGACCCCATCACCATAATCGACATGATCAACCTAAACGTACTCAACCACACCCTGGGAGCTTACACCTGGCTGCTGATGGAAAACAGGGCAACAGCAATAGTAGTCGGCGCAACAGGCTCCGGCAAAACAACACTACTTAACGCCCTTTTGACACTAACCAGAATGAACTCTAAGATACTGACAATAGAAGAAGTTCAGGAAATCAACATCGCCCACTCAAACTGGGCCGCACTAGTCTCACGCCAGAGCTATGCGACCAGCGACGAAACCGCCAAGGAAGTAGGCCTATTCGACCTGGTAAAAATAGCTATGAGAATGAGGCCAGACATACTAGTAGTAGGAGAAGTCAGAGGAGAAGAAGCATACGTACTCTTCCAAGCCATAAGCACAGGTCACGGAGGCCTCTGTACTCTACACGCAGACGACGCCGATTCAGCAATACAAAGATTAACATCAAAACCCATGGATGTTGCGCCTGCATTCATTCCCTTCCTCGACCTCGTCTTCACAGTAAGACGGGTATCGTTACCGAGGCCGGGAGGGGGATTCATAACCGTAAGAAGAATCATCTACGTGGACGAAGTAAACTCCGTCAACGATTACGTAAGGGTCTTCGAATGGGAACCCTCATCGGATTCACAGATTACTCAACCGTTAAAGAAAAGTGCAAAACTGAGCAGACTAGCCAAGGACCTCGGCATAACCGTCCCGGACCTACTAACAGAGATAAGGAGAAGAAGCATGGTGCTAAAATGGGCCCAGAACAAGAACCTTCGAAACTTCAGACAGCTCTCACAACTCTTCGAGGAATACGTCTCCCGCCCAAAGGAAACCTACGCTAAGGTCGAAAAAGAGCTCCGTGGATTCGGAATCACCGCCGCAGAAATAGCGGAAGAGATCAAACTATGAAACACATAATGCTCCAGCAAAAAGAAGCCATGCTAGCAACAGGGTACAAACCCACCTTCTTCGACCGATACACCTCGATTTCATACAAGATCTTCCAAAACCCAGCCAAGAGACTATCGTTGAGCATGCCTAAGCTTAGAGATGACATACTCAAATCCAACCTTCACATCACCCCAGAGGGCGTCGTAGCAACCGCATTTCTAACCGCCTTAATATCATTGGGAGTCAGCACAGGGATAGTAATAGGAGGATTATACACGGGGCTCTTCGGACCAGTACTGCTATCAATTCTACCACTCATATTCTTCCTTCCACCCATCCTAGCCCTCTACAGCCCAAAGATGAGCCAGTCGTCTCGAGCAAGCGCACTAGATCATGAACTACCCTTCGTAATGGGATTCATGGTCGTGTTGGCAGGCGGCGGCGTCCCACCCCTAGGAGTTCTAAGACGCCTCATTAACATGAAATTCTTTCCAGCTGCCGCCAAAGAAGCCAAACGCATCCTTGTCGACATAGACGTATTTGGATTAGACCCAATATCAGCCATGGAGAAGGCAGCGAAATACAACCCCAACAAGTTCTTCTCCGAATTTCTATATGGCTACACAACGGTACTGAAGACAGGAGGCGACTTCGTAGCCTACCTCAGCGCCAAACTCTCAGATGTGTTCCAAACAACAAGCGTGAAGATTAAGCGGGCCTCTGAAACCATAGCCCTGCTTGCCGAAGGATTCGTAGCAGTCACCGCCCTCCTAGGAATAACCCTCTTCACTCTCTACCAAGTTCAATCTCTCCTGTCTCCAGGTTCTGGAGGCCTTGAAACCATCATGGCATTCTCGTTCATTGGCGTACCAGCCTTATCAGGACTATTCATATTCCTCATAGACGGGGTGCAACCAAAGCAGCCTTACGTCGATCTTAGGGCGGTAAAAGTGTTCCTAGCATCGATACCGATAGGCATTACAATCTACCTATTGCCCCTTGGCTTAGTAAGCTACCTACACGTATCCCTCGCATTGATGTCTATGGTCATAGCACCTTCGATCTTGTCGATCAAATACTCCGCGGAAAGACGGGGCTTGGAGAAAATGCTTCCAGACTTCATACAAGATGTCTCACAGGGCCGCAAAATAGGCTTAGCACCTGAGAAAAGCATCGAGACACTCTCGTCAGAGAACTATTCCAGACTCTCAAAGCACGTCAAGAAAATGGGCGCTCAACTCTCCTGGGGAGTTTCCCTAAGCAAAGTAGTAACCACAATCACATCAGCCGTAAGCAGCTGGCTCACCAAAGTCGTCGGAACACTCATGATTGAAGTCGTCGACATAGGAGGCGGAACCGTCAAAAGCTTCATCGAAATGGCAACCTTCACCAGAAGAATAAATGACATGGAATCAGAGAAAAGATCATCTCTACGCCCCTACATCTTCGTAACATACGTCGCAGCAATGATGGTCATCATAACCACATTCATGATGGTCTTCTTCATGACGCAACCACTCACCGCATCCATGAGATTCATGAGCGCGAGGCAAACCACGGAAACCGTGAACCAACTCCTTACCGCATCCATCTTTCAAGGATGGGTAATAGGCCTCGTGGCAGGAAAGATGGGTGAAGGAAGCGTTTCAGACGGCTTCAAACACTCACTTGCGCTGGTATTGATCAGTTTAGCCATGATATACATGTCAGGGAGCTTCGTGAAACTACCATGAGAAATGATTCGCAGTCGGTGGAATCAAAGTGACTGATGATTACAGTCCCCAGAAAGACGCTCGAAACAAAGCCCTTCTAGACCTGATGTTCACCGTCTTCACGAAACACGAGGAGACCTTGGACAAAGTGACAAGCAGATTGGAGGCAGCAGCCGAAGCATTCGCTATGACACGGGAACCAGCAACCAAAGAGAAAGTCAAATCCGACAGCTTGCTGGTAGAAATATTAGATGATTGGAGCGAATTTAGAGAAAGAAGCTCATCGGCCGCTCAATTTCTATATGAAGTCGGCACATCTCTTACTGTGAGGGCGCTTCTTCTGAATGGGCGGGTTCTGAAGTATACAGAGCAGTTTCTAAAACCAGATGAAACGGTTTACCACAACATATCATCCGAATCTGAGGCTGTGACAGATCAGGATCGGAAGGTCTTGAAGCTGAATTGCGGATTGGAATACTCCCTCAAACTCGCCGGATCTCCATCGGAAACTGGTTCCGAGGGGATAACGGTATCTGTAGATGTGAAGAGAGTGAAGCAGTGGTTACAGGACCAGATGGGCGTCGATGAGAGCAAGGTCTCAGCGGGACGGATAGTGATTTAGAGGACTTAGAGGTACGTTGACGAAAAGCTCCTCTTTGACATGCCTGAAATGGTTCAAGATTTCTATCCCCTTCGCTGTGAGATTGTACAGTCTTCTTTTGCTTCCACCTTCCTCTGCTAGGAAACCGTTTGTTACGAGTGCGTCTAACGAGTTCTGGAGAACCATCCAAGAGAGATTTGCCCTATACATGATCCGTGTGGGCCCTTGATTACCCTTTGCTACACAGTCCATGATATCTACAAAGATTTCAAGTTTTGATCTTCTTCCATTTGGATCCAAGGCATCTACCAGTTATGTACTCAGGCTTTCCCCTGCATTAGAGCCTTAGTGCGTACATTTTTGAATGTATTGATTCGATGAGACAGCTATCTCTGGACATCAAGAGGGTAAAAGGGTTACCCGACGCACAGACCTGTTGAGCGTACGTAGAAAGGCTGGTTAGAGAAATTGCTATCAGCTCTAACCTCCCCACCGCCCAAAACTCCGTCGTCCCACGTCAGTAGTAATGTATAAGCCACAATCGCCATCTCCTCTATTCTTCCAAGTATTTCCTTGCTATCTTGGCCTTTCTCGGAGCCTTAGACCACAGCATATATGGAGACATCAGATGGAGGCAGGTCGTGAGGCTTGAACACAGCCCATCGCCGTAATCCTTTATAAAATAACAAATCAACCCGAAGCCATGTCTTCCTCCGATGTCGAAGCCAGCGAATACGACTTGGGAACAACCTCCGTTAGACTCATACGGGTCGGAAACATAGTTCAAATTCTATTCAGTAACAAGCTTGAAGCCAAGTTTTTCTACGACGAGACGGCAACAAGGTTTAAAAGAGCAGAGAGAGAATTCAGAGGGGGTTAGAAGTGCAAGCGAACAAGAGAATTCAGAGAAGGCTGGCACTCAACGAGCGACAGAAGAAAGAGATAGGCGCATTATCCGATGCTGCTTATGAGGCACTAATCGCTCTAGCCCAAAAGAATCTGAACAAAGGCAAAGCACAGAGAAAGAAGCTATAGAAAAGGCAGTTAAAGCTCATTCTATTCTACCATCGCCCAAACCCCATCAACAAAGAAAAAGGCGCTGGTACCTGGTCGCGTGAACGTAAAAGTTGTTGTGTTCTAAGACAGAGAAAATACTAACCTTATCCATCTATTTACTCCAAATCTACTGATTACTGCGGCAGGTATAACGACAGAACCCACCTTAATAACGGTAACAGCTGTAGGTTCCTGTAATTTGTCTGGAGATGGTTTGATAGTAACATTTGTCTCGAAGTGTGGATGGTTCTCCCTGAGCGCTACGAGAACATATCAGTTTACCCCTTATATACTTAGAAAGCTTTTTCAAACTGCCATTAAGATGAATCAAATGAGGGCGAATCAAAATGAGTGAAGATTATGGTTCCCATAAAGATACTAAGGATTCAGCCATTCTGGACATGATATTCACCGTTCTGACGAAACACGAGGAGACCTTGGACAAAGTGGCAAGTAGGTTGGAGGCCGCGGCTGATACAGCTGTGATGGCAAAGGAGCCACTGAGTAAAGAGAAAATCAAATCCCGAAGCTTGCTGGTAGAAATATTAGAAGATTGGAAAGAGTTCAAAGAAAGAAGCTCATCTGCCTCTGAATTTTTGTACGAAGTGAGTACGTTCTTAAGTATAAGGGCGGTGCTCCCGAGCGGGCGGCTTCTAAAGTACACAGAGCAGTTTCTGAAACGTGATGAAACGATTTACCGTTACATTTCGTCTGAGCCTCTAAGGAGTCAGAGCGATCAAAGTGAGAAGGTCTTGAGGCTGAATTGCGGATTGGAATACTCCCTCAAACTAGCCGGATCCCAGTCCGATACCGGTTCCGAGGGAATTACAGTATCCGTAGACGTGAAGAGAGTGAAGCAGTGGCTACAGGACCAGATGGGCGTCGATGAGAGCAAGGTTTCAGCGGGACTGATTGCTATTTAGAGTAGGGTTAACCAAAAGCTCATTCTTGACATGTTTGAAATGGTTCAAGACCTGAAGTCCCTTCTCGGTGAGATGATACGCTCTTCTCTTGCTTTCCCCTTTTTCTACGAGGAAACCGTTCGCCATCAGTGTGTCAAGAGCATTTTGGAGTACGATCCAGGAGAGATTTGCTCTATACATGATCCGTGTGGGTCCTTCAATGCCTTTGCCTACACAGTCTAGGATGTCTACGAAGATTTCGAGTTTGGATCTTCTTCCATTGGAGTCCAAGGCATCTATCGCTTATGTACCTAGCATCTATTTTACTCTTGTTATTAACTTTTGTTACAGAATCTAGGTGCGATAATTTATGGACATCAATGTATAAATCAATGCATTTATCATTAATAGTAAACATGGTTTCCACATCAGTCGGCGAAATCGGAGTCGATACACAATCTAACCTAGCCCAAGCATATTGCGAGCACCGCTTAGCAGGAGTGAAGCATCCGTTCCCTCAATAACATCGATGCCGAAGAACTTGGCCAATCGAGCCGCCTCTTCATCTGCCTCAGGAGAAAGGAGGAGGATGATCCGGTTTAGCCTTGCGTCAGACTTCTTGGCACCATAGGCAATCAACGGTTGTGTTCCCACAGGCTCATTGCTAAGAAAGTAGTCGATGGCTACAACCTCGCCCTGGTTTGAGGCAACCATCTTGAAAGTATGATTGACGGCGGATCCACCTTCGATGACGCCAGGCGTGCTTACCGCCCAACCTTTCTTTTCCAGTTCTTCACCTATTTGCTTCAGCCCCATGTTTAGGTTCTTGGTTAATGATGCGTGTAGAAAGTACTGCGAAGGATTATGAGCGTTACTCCAAGCCTGCTCTAGAAAGTTGCAGACTAGCTCCGAGTATTCACGCTGACTCGTCCAGAAGGCCACTTCTCCTTCTCCTTCGTTTGCGCCGCTCGTGACCAATGTTGCTGAATTGTCTATGGCCAGTGTTTCTATGGAAATCTTGAAGTCCACGAAACGCAGATCATGTGTTTCTGAAACCGCCTGCAATTCCCCAAGCTTCTGTTCGTTAAAGTTTGTCATAACGCGTACCTTAACATTCGTACGCATACAATCGTTCAGTGCCGAAGCCAGGGGCTCGCTTAACAGTTTTGGCACCATTGAGCTGCTCATGAGCAGGATGACTCTGCTCTTTGCTGAATTAATCAGATCTAATTCCTTCTTGAAGATCTGTTCCCTCTCATATATTGCAGAAGTTTCCGGCACAACCACACCGAGCTTGACTGAGTGTACCGCATCCTTCGCATCCAATGACTCTCCCCAAAGCTTGTCGAATAGACGTTGCATCAGCTCCGT
>JACQRY010000254.1 GCA_016206275.1 Nitrososphaerota archaeon | reverse complement strand
AATACCAGGTTTCTGGGGAAGTGGAAGAGCATTATGACCAACATCGCTATGGGAAGGATGAAGACGTGGAGCGCATAGAAGCGAATGATGATTTCGCTAAAACCGGTACCCAATATCGACGCTTGCAACAAAGGCCCTATCACCGGGGAAGCGTTGGTGAGAGAGGAACCTATGTTAATTGCGAGGATAGCTCTATCGTTGAATATCAGGTCGTAGCCAGTATAAGCTTCTACAACGGTAACAGTGCCCAGTATTACACCTGTTACCCAAAGCATTTCGTTACGAATCTTATATCTCCCTGAGAAGTATTGATAGTACAGGTGTAGAACTGCCAGAAAGACCATGGCGTTGGAGGCATGGTAGTGTATGTTTCGCATCATGAAGCCGTAGGGGATGGCTTCTTCGATTTGTTTGACACTGTCAAAGGCGCCTGACAGAGTGGGAACATAATAGTATAGTAGAAATCCTCCAGTGACTCCAAGGATTATGAAGGTTGTGGTAGTCAGCATTCCGAGGAAGCCTAGGGGACTGAGATACCGCTTCGGAACTTGAATCCTTATTCCTAGAAATATTGTTCTGTCTAGGCCGTCGATAATCCATAAGATCAGTTTCGTTAATGGATCTTTGCTACTAGCTGACTTTCCGGCCATAACCAACTATCCCGTTCCCGTCTACACTCCAGTCTGGTGGAAGTACCCAGATATCGCCATTTTCATCAACCTCCAAGTCCAGTCTTGCTAAAGCATTGTTAGGCGGCGTCTGCGCTGATGCAGGCCCATCTATAGCTAATCCGTCAATTGCTCGGTAGATGCTTCCATGACAGGGGCATTCCATTTGAGTCCGTTCAGGCTTGTAGTCCCAGAGACACCATAGATGCACGCATATCATGCTGTAAGCTCTGAAGGCTGACGCGTCTTCGGCATCGCCTTCAGGGGAAGGAAGCCTGATCAACTGGAAACGTTTGAAGGGTTCAGCGTCTTTTACAGGGTCTCCTGTCCTTGGATAGACAATGATCTGTTTGGAGTTGACGGGAAACCTGTCTATGTTAGCGGTGGTTCCATCTGGCAGTATTACTCTTTCTTTCTCGGCTACCGTTGCTCCAGCTCCTTGGCTAAGAAAAGAACCATAGGGGACATAAGGGGTGACTGCTGTTACAATTCCGCCCAGTGTGGCGATCTTGAGGAAGTCTCTTCTTTTCATTTTTTTGGATTGGGATGGGGTAGGGTGGGCATTAGAGGATCCAGAACTTTCTTTCTTGTCTTGCGATGCCAACGCTTACACCTAGGTTCAGAGGTCTGATTCAACAGCGGCTTTTGTCGATATTTAAATCTTAAACATGTTGCACATGAAGATTAAGAAAATCTTATATCAGATGAAAAGATCAGGTTTTTCAAGGCAGGCATATTCATGGCGCAGAAGGTTCCGAAACATAGTGCTATCATAGGCATCACTCTACTCGCAGTTATAGTTTCATCAGCTGCTGGTCTCGGGTATTACCAATATGTTTGGCTGCCTTCCGCAGTCGCAGGTGAGACCATCCCGCCTGAAATTCTTAATCCGCCCCAAAACGTTACAGTCAGCCTTGTCGCAGGGGCTTATGTCCCGAGCCAAGTAGAAAACTTCGTTCCTAAAAATATCACCGTGGTGCTAAGCGTCAATAACACGGTCATCTGGTCCATGGAGGACACTGTGGCTCATACCGTAACAAGCGTAGGCAGAACACCTTCTCCTAAGTTCGATGAGACCGCTATAACTAGCAACTTTTTGTTTACAGAAGGTGACAGATTCATATATACCTTCACAAACCCTGGTGTCTACAATTATTATTGCGTGCCCCATTCTGCTTGGATGAGGGGCACTGTGACTGTTCTTCCAGCCCCTAGTCAATTGGATGAGCAATCAGTCGAACATGGGTAAATACTAGCGGAAATTCAGGAGACTCCGTCTAAACGAGCCTTCGCCAGAAGCTTGGCGAGTCTAATGGGCTCGGGTATTCCGCCTTGCAGAGTAAACTTATCCAAAACCTTCTTGCATGCGGCAACATCTATGCCTGCTCCCCTAACATGGACAGGGTAACCGGTCTTCAACATCACTCTTTCTCTGGCGCCAAGTTTCTTGTATGCTCTAAGTTTTCTTTGCCATTTGTCTGGGAAACGGTGTTTGATGGGTTCCTCTAATCCTTCAGATTCTTTGAAGGTGACGCAGATGGTTTGCACCCCTGTTTTTTTGAAGACTTGATCTACGTCGATGATATTGAAGAGGCTTATCACAGCTCCTCCCAGGAGTATAATGTTGATGTCGTTTCTCTTCAGTTGATCATGCATTTCTACGATGCTTCGGGTAGCGTCGTCTCCTCCTATGGTTGCTGAACTAATAGCGAAGCCGTCCACGACTAGATCTCTCCTCATGACGACCCCAGCTAGGACTGACCTTGTTTCGCCTACTCTGAAGCATTCAGCTATTCCTAGTGCTCTT
>JACQRY010000250.1 GCA_016206275.1 Nitrososphaerota archaeon | reverse complement strand
GACTGGACTATGGTGGAGGCAGTATTAGTTGGATCAGCCACATACAGAACCGATACATTTCTAATAGGAGTCTGCTCGATCATAGTCTCCAACTGCTGTAAACCCTCTCTGATGCTAGTTTGTTGATCAGCAGGCACAAAGGGCCCCGCCTCCTCCAAGAAACTCCTAGTAGTCATACTGACAACGCCTAGACGAGCTCGCAGAGAACCGTTCAACATATCATTATGAAACTCTTCGGGAAGAACAAGAAGTCTAAACGTGCCGCCGAAGGCACCCAGCTGATTCTGCACATAGCTCTTAGCCTCAACATTAGGAGGCACCGTCTTCAAATCAAAAGCACCGCTCTGGTTAAGCACCCTTATGAAAGACGCTGAAAGCTCTGTGGGAGCACCCGTTGACGTAAGATCCAAGTTCTGCACGTAAAGAGAGGATTGACCGGAATTAGTTCCACTGAAGACAGTAGCAAACACCAACAGGAGCATAACAGGGAATAGAACACTGAAGAATACGCCTGATCTGCTCCTCATCCAATTCTTGACGATAGCAGTGGCAATAGCTATGATTCTTCTCAGGCCAGCTTACCCTCCTCAGTCAACCTAGCGCCAACCAGCCGTAGAAACACGTTTTCAATACTAGGGTTACGTATCTGAATCCCTTGGTTAACGCCAAGATTATTCAAAGTCTCTATAACTTGACTTACGTCCTTCAGGCTTTCAACCCTAATCATAATATCACTGTTTGCTTCACGCAGGTCTGGGAACTGGCTCTTCAACCTGCTGAGCTTTTCAGATAGAACATCTTCAATTATCAGGAAACGGTCGCCACCATACTTCTCAAGGAGCTCACCAGTAGTGCCAATAGCCGCAATCCTGCCTCTGTTAATGATAGCTATTCGAGCCGCCAATCTTTCCGCCTCCTCCATATAGTGAGTGGTGAGAAATACGGTGCGCCCCTCTTGCTTCAAACTTTGAATAACCTGCCAAACTTCACGCCTAGACTTCGGGTCAAGCCCAGTGGTAGGCTCATCGAGGAACACAATATCTGGGTCATTAACCAAAGCCGCGGCGATTCCAACTCTCTGCTTTAGGCCGCCTGACAGCTTGTCAAACCTAGTCTTGGCTTTATCTTCAAGATCCAGAAGCCGGATTAATTCATCAGGGTCACGAGCACGACCATACATCGAGGCGAACAAAGATATGTTCTCCTTCACAGTCAGCCTGTCTAGTCCATTGAAGTCTTGAGGAAGAACACCGATGCGCCTTCTAATCTCCTTACCATTACCATTATTCGCTATGTCAAGCCCCAATACCTTGGCGATCCCTGACGTGGGACGACGCAGACACTGCAAAATCTCTATGGTAGTAGTTTTACCTGCTCCGTTCGGACCTAGAAAAGCAAAGATTTCGTTGGCTTTTACGTCAAACGAAATACCGTCTACAGCGTTTAGACTGCCATACCTCTTGGCAAGATCTGAGACTTCGATTACGACATTACTCAAGCTTTGCTGCTCCTGCGATGAGGAGGGTTCACTTTCTCGGGGAGCGCTCTCCAGTTATAGTGTAGACAACAGAGTCGCCGATATAAGTCGCGTGATCAGCAATTCTCTCCAGATAGCGCAGGATCAGGAGTGCTGAAACCGAGCATTTGAAATCATCTTGCCGGGTCTTGGCAGCATTCTCAACACCTTGCAAATAAATCTCATCAACCACACTATCCATATTTCTCACCTTCTTCGCTAATTCCGCATCCCTGCCAGTGAAGGATTTGATGCTCATTCTGATCATTTCTTTGGCTTGTTCCCCAGCTTTCTTCACCAAGCTCTTATCACACTTTGAAAGGTCTCCAAATGTTCCCAGAACCTGAGATATGTCGTAAGCATACCTTCCGAAACGGGAGAACCCGTAGGAGATCTCCATGCATGACCTTATGAATCTCAGATCTGAGGCAACGGGCTGATACCTAGCAATTACCTCAACCGCCAGTTCGCTGACTTCATCTTGCAGGATCCTAAGCTCTTCAGACCACTTATGGATTTCACCACTAACATCCTTACTCTGAATGTAGGCATCTATTGCAGTTGAAACAGTGTTCTCAGATAGCTTAGCCATATCAATGGTCATGTTCTTGAGTCTTTCAAGGCCAATATCCATCAATCTAACCATTTTCCAGATCACCCCTCTCTACCCAAACTTACCCGTTATGTACTGCTCCGTCAACTCCATCCTAGGGTTTTCAAAGAGTGGAACAGTCTCCGCATACTCTACGAGCTCGCCTAAATAAAGAAAAGCAGTGTAATCAGAAACTCGAGCAGCCTGCTGCATATTGTGGGTAACGATAACCACCGTGTACTGCTCCTTCAAACCCATTATCAACTGCTCTATCTTCGCCGTAGCAGTAGGGTCTAGTGCTGAACAAGGTTCGTCCATCAATATCACCTCAGGCTCGACAGCGAGGGCCCTTGCTATGCAAAGCCTCTGCTGCTGTCCTCCTGAGAGACTAACCCCTGACTTGTCAAGTGCATCGTTAACCTCATCCCAGAGATACGCCCTCTTCAAGCTGCGCTCCACAGCCTCTCTCAGCTTAGCCTTGTTTCTTACACCGTTCATCTTCAACCCAACCGCCACATTATCGAAGATCGACATCATAGGGAAGGGATTCGCCCTCTGAAAAACCATCCCCATGCGACGCCTGATCTTCACAGGATCCACATCGTCATCATAGATGTTTTGCCCATCGAAGAGAAGCCGACCAGAGACTCTGGCATCAGGCACCAATTCATGCATCCTGTTGAAGCATCGTAACAGAGTAGTTTTGCCACACCCTGAAGGCCCTATTATTGCTGTAATGCTATTCTCTTTGATCTTCATGCTAATCTGTTTAAGGGCTTGCTTTGCCCCAAACCATGCATCAACCTGTTCAACTTCGAATTTATACGCCATCCTATCACCTATACTTTTGACGCGTAATGGTTCTCACCACTATGTTGACCACCAGCACCATTATTACCAAGACGAGGGCTGAGCCCCACGCAAGGCTCCTCCAGCTTTCAAAAGGCGATATAGCGAAAGTGTAGATATACAGTGGAAGAGCAGCTACAGGCTTGTCAAACCCTCCGAAATAGAAGAAGGAGAAGCCCACTGTAACTATCAGAGGCGCTGTCTCACCTGCAATCCTGCCAAGTGACAACATTATCCCCGTTATAGTACCCTGCCTAGCGGTGCTCAACACTATCCTAAGCGTCGTCTTCCAACGCGGTATGCCTAGAGCTAGAGCTGCTTCCCTTATGCTTGCGGGAACAAGCTTTACAGACTCCTCTGTGGTTCGAGCCACGATCGGAATCATTATGATTGCCAAAGCAAATGCGCCTGCAATAGCTGAAAACGTTCTCATGAAAATCACGATCGACGTATAGGCAAATACACCGATCACTATGGACGGAAACTCGGTTAGAACATCATTAAAATATCTTATTGCAGAGGCCAGCTTCGACTCGCTGAACTCAGCCATATAGATACCCGCGATGATTCCTAGTGGAATACCCATCAAAGAGGCTAAAGCCATGAGAACCACTGTTCCTTGAATACCCGGCCCTATGCCGCCCCCTGGTTCGCCGGGAGGCGCAGGTCTTTCAAAGAAGAAGCCTATGTTAATCGCTGAAGCCCCGTTGTAGACGACTTGTCCTAATATGACGACTAGGATGATAGCTGTCAGTAATAGTGCCAGCCACGCGAAGCTTAGGAAAATCTTCTCCTTCAGTTTCCTAACTGCATAGTTATCCATGTCTTATTCTCTCACTGCTCCTCTGAACATCTTCAGGGAACGCCTTACGATTATTTGGGCGAACATGTTGATGACTAACGCGACAGCGAAGAGGACTAGGCCTACTTCGATTAGAGCTGAAAGATAGATGTCTTCGGTTGCCTCGGTGAATTCGTTGGCTATTATTGCAGCCATTGTATAGCCTGGTTGGAAGAGTGTGGAAGGTATCTCGAACCTGTTTCCTATAACCATGGTCACAGCCATAGTCTCTCCTACCGCTCTTCCAAGCCCCAGTATTGTTGCTCCGATGATCCCGGACCTAGCGTAACTCATCACAAGCCTAGCTGTCTCCCACCTTGTTGCACCAAGAGATATCACAGCCTCTCTCTGAGCTAACGGAACCGCGGCAAAGGCATCTCTGGTAATAGCTGAGATGGTTGGTATAATCATGATGGCCAGAATTACTCCGCCTGTCATCACTGAGTATGCGATGACTGGCGGAGCAAGTATGGGAACAACGCTTCCCAGTGTTGAGGAGATAGGTGGATAAATGTAGTCGCGAAGAATAGGCGCGAGAGTGAATAATCCCCATAGACCATAGACGACGCTTGGAATAGCAGCTAACAATTCTACGAGAAACGAGATTGCGAACCGGAAGCGGACAGGTGAGAAATGCGATAATACCAAGGCGACTCCGATGCTAACTGGAACAGCCAGTAGAAGGGCTATAGCTGAGGTGACAAGGGTTCCCCAAATAAGCGGAAGAGCGCCAAATTCGAAGAAAACTGGGTCCCAAGTAGTTCCCCAGACGAATCCCAAGCCATATTTGTCAATAGCCAGTCTTGACTCTTTGATTAATTCGTAAGCCATTAGAAATATGATGATTATGACGCTGCTCCCTATTCCAGCAGCGAGCCAAGTGAAGACTCTATCACCAGTGATTTCTTTAGGCATAATTCGTCTACCCCCATATTCTGGGGTAGTTGGATAAAAAAAGGAGGGTGCCAGCTCTTTACCGTAAGATAGGCTGGCCGTTGAAAGTCGCCATTCTGAGGGTCTCTTCATTCAGTCTGACGACTTCTTCTGGGAGGGGTACATACACCAAGTTTTCCGCGTAGCTCTGGCCGTCGTGTACTGCCCACCAGAGCCAGTCTAGAACTGCTCTAGCCGTACCAGCAGCCATCCCCGGCCTGACGTTGAATTCTTTATAGATGAAGAAGTAGCTGAAGCTGGTAACTGGATACGCTCCCTTGGCGTCTGCATTGTCATAGATCTCGTCGATGATGCTTACTTTTGACCATGTGGCGTCACCCTTAGGAAGCGTGAGAGCTGCCGCGGCTGCAGCTTTGGCTGATGCTTCCAAGTCTGCAATGATGTATTCACCAGCAGCGTTTCGCACTGCTCCATATGGGATGTTGTTGAGCTTAGCGTAGGCGAGCTCGTTGTAGCCTATCGAGTGGGGGTTCTGACCGATTAAGCCTGCTACGCCTTCATTACCTTTGCCTCCGAGGCCTGCGGGCCAGTTGACCGAAGTGCTTTTGCCGACTTTTTCTCTCCATTCAACGCTGACGTCAGACAGGTAGTTTACCCACACAAATGTGGTTCCGCTACCGTCAGATCTGTGAACTACTATAATGTCCTTGTCGACGTTTTGAAGCTCAGGATTAAGCTCAACTAGTCGTGGATCATTCCACTTCTTGATCTTAGCTAAGAATATTTCTGCAAGGATTTCGCCAGTGAACTTCAATCGTTCCTTTGCTTCCGGCACATTGTAAGTTGGAACGACTGTGCCGATGGTGAAGGGTATAGTGAGAGTTCCTGCGGCGTTGGCAAACTGCTCGTCAGTTAGCGGAGCATCAGACGCTGCGAAGTCAACGGTCTTTGCTACGTGTTGCGCGATTCCTCCTCCACTGCCGATGGACTGGTAGTTGACTTGGATATTCGGCTTTACCTTAAGATATTCATCACTCATCTTAGCGATGAGGGGGAAGGGGAATGTTGCTCCGGCGCCGTTCAATGTTAGGAGTTCAGTTTGGTTCGTGGAATTTGTTTCTGGTTGCGTCTGAGTCGCTAGGAAGCCTAGAACGCCTGCAACGACCACTAGGGCCAATACGCCTCCGATAAGCACACGGCTTACCGCTGCTTTTGATCTGATCACGGATGTTGTCATTTTTTTCTTCGCGACTGGCTGTCTTT
>JACQRY010000249.1 GCA_016206275.1 Nitrososphaerota archaeon | reverse complement strand
GGAGTAGAAGACTCCGTTGATGGGATGGAGGTGTACGCCGGAAGACTTAGGTCGACCGGTTTAGCCTGCCATTTCCAATCGCTCAAGGCGTGGATGCATGGTGCTGCGAAAGCGCAATAACTGTACGCGGCGAACCTTCTTTCTCTGTGTGTTAGTGTTGGTTAGGATGTATGTTTGACTGGTTGAGGGAGGGGAGAGGGAGACAGGAACTTTAGAGATGAGGTACGCTCCAAGTGCAACATGAGGTTACTAGGATCTGCTGTAGCGATTATGCGAACACGTAAGGAGATAATTTCCGCTCCAGATAGGCTGACAGTTGTTTGTATTCGAGAGCGGATTTCATCAACCAAGCCGATCAAGACGCATCTCAAGAAGATTGAAAGGGTACTTGACCCTCTTGACGTCGTTGCGACCAAACTAGGTAGACTCGATAGTCGTGATTTCGACGACATTGAAGCTTGCGTCAAAGGGCTCCGGCTCACCAAAGAGAAGATAATTCAACGTGCCAAAGCGACACAGTATGCTGGCAACCAAAAAGTATACGATCACAATCTCATTACTGTAACAAACAAACTCTTCTAAACGACGATCAAAGAATCTGATCATTAGGTTTTCTTGTAACTTATCGGGAGATAGGTCGATCGTTAAGCCCATCCCATAACACGCCCCAATAGGTAAACCTCCCCTAAGAGTTACTAGAAGAAGCGTTGTAAACAGTTAAAACCCTCTTAAAGAGTCTTCACCTAAGACTGGGAAGGTTGAAAGAAGAGACTGCTCAGGCTATTGTAGAGGGGTTGAAGGAAGCGGACGTCAACAAACATGAATGCTGTTCAAACTATTGAGGATTCATTTGTGATGGCTACCAGATTACTTCCCCTGTCATAGATTAGACGATACTTGTTGAGAATGTCCCTTCCAAGAACGCTTGGAATTCTCACAATATTCTCGTCAACCTTTCTGTGCTTAACTATTAACAGTTCCTCGATCAGTTCCTTATGTTGTTGGTCAGGCTCTGCTTTAAAGTAGATTTCGACATGTCTAGCAACGTAAGTATCGACTAGTCCTCCTAGACCAAGTAATGGCTGTTTGAGCCTTAACAACTTGCCGTAGGGCATGCCCGATGTGATGGCGTCTCTGTCCAGAATTGTCGTCTTCGTGGCCCCAGTATCAATCAGAAACTCGATTCTTTCAGTTATCCTTAGTTTTGGTATGGATAACACAGCGGTGATATACGCTGCCTCTAAAGGCCCAGCTTTGAAGTAGCCTTTCAGGCGCACTCATACCACGAGAACCATATTGATCGGTTTTTTCGACACGTATTCGATGGCAGTCTCTGAGTATCTCCTCTTCAGTCTTCTTCTAAGACGCGCGGTGAGCCTTCTTAGCTCTTTATCATAATCGATAACGTCCCTGTCCAGAACAGCAACCCACCTATCATTGTATCTTTCGGCAAGACGCCCATAGTTTTCGCTGAGCCATTTGCTATTCTCTTCCGCTTTAGTAATCATCTCAACTATTGACATAGTACGCTCCATGAGAAATCTTAGACTCCAAGCCTTAAATCTTTAGCTCATGCTGTATCTCCCAAGTAAAACACTGCCAGCATGATAAGGGGTATGCAATCCTATTTCGGTCAACCAAAAGTCTCACAGTACCCTCCCCGAAGACCTTCTTGCAACTCATCAGAAGACGGGCCGATCGTCAAGCCCATCCTGTAATATGCCTCATCAGGAAAATCTCCCTGAGAGTTACTAGAAGCATCGTAAACAGTTAAAACCCTCTTAAAGAGTCTTCACCTAGGACTGGGAAGGTTGAAAGAAGAGACTGCTCAAGCCATTATAGAAGGGTTGAAGGAGGCGGGCGTCAACTTCGTCGTCTACATGCCCGACTCCTTCTTCTACGACGTCATCACCAAGGTCAAAGAGGACCACGGTTTCACCAGTATCTCCGTCCCGAATGAGAGCGTAGGAATGTGTCTATGCGCAGGAGCATGGCTCGGCGGCAAAAAACCAGTCATGATCATGGAGAACACCGGCCTCTTCGTGGCAAGCAACGCCATCACAAGGTTCCACCAGCCCTTCGGCATACCCGTCCTCATGTTGATCAGCTACCGCGGCGACGCTGGAGACGGATGGTGGATGGTGACCGCAATCGGCCACGCCTTCGAACCAGCATTGAAGAGCTTGGGCATCACCTATGAGCTCGTAGACAACCCCGAAAACGCCAAGAGAGCAATCCAACTCCTCCAAACATCAGCAGAAGTCTCAGAAGAACTCCAAGCAGTAGTGTTCAGGAAGGAAGGCCAATGGTAACAAGATTCACCATGCTTGAACGCCTAGCTAAACACGTCACCAACGAGCTAGTAGTAACCAACCTCAAAGGCACCGCCCACGAATGGCACTACCTACATCAAAAAGACTCCAACCTACTATACCTCGGCATGGGCATGCCCACCCCGGCAGCCCTAGGCCTAGCCATGGCCCTACCCCACCGAAGAGTCATCTCCCTCGACGGAGACGGAAGCATACTCCTAGACATGGCAGCAGTCCCCACCATAGGCCAAGCACAACCCAAAAACCTCACAGTCATAGTCTTCGACAACCAGTGCTACGAGAGCAACGGAGCCCTCCCCACACCCACCGCAAACGGAACCGACCTAACAGGCATCGCCAAAGCCTGCGGCATCCCCAAAGCAAAAACCGCGTCCAGCGCAGACGAATTCGAAGACGCCGCCAAAACCGCCTTAACCACCGACGGACCCCACTTCATAACCGCCAAGGTTGAGAAAGGCACCAAGAAGGTGCCCATAATCATGACCTACGGGAAATACAACAAATACATGTTTGTCAAACACATCGAGAAGACTGAAGGAGTCCACATCCTAAGCTCCATAAAAGCCACAGGCACCAGCTACACACCCAACAAAGAATACTTCAAAGATTAATCTAGATTAGGAGGACGCTCAACTGAAGCTAGGATAAGTGTGATCATGATCATATGATGCTGGACAGGGTCTGAGCAGTAGCTCCTCCATCTTGATCTATCTATGCTTCAACAGTGAGCTTCGGCGTCTGTTTCTCTATCTCTTTCTCTGCTAGCTGGAGAGACATCTCGTTTGTCATCTCATCCAGCTTCTTCACTAATGGATGCTGCCTGTTAAGCTTGTACATCACCGCTCTTCCGATCTTCCTTGAGTATTGCACCACCCCCAAATCCGCCAGATCCTTGAAGTTCTTGTATAGGGTCTGCTTGCTCATTCCTAATTCCCTGGCTAACTCCTCCCTACTGAAGTCAAAGAAAGGGTCGGTGAGGAAGATGTCTATGATCCTTAGTTTCGGAGAGTAGCCAAAGGCTTTGAGCAGTATCGAATCACTCATCTTACCATATAGGGAGACTTCTTTCAATCGTCACACCCAAGAGAAAATTGCATAGGATAAGTATTTATGTTTTCACTTTCAAAGTGTTAAAAGTGTACTAATGTCCTCTGACCTGACTGACGAGGATCTAAAGCTCGCAATCGTAACTTTCATCCTCAAGAAAGGAAGATGGGGAGCACACGACTATCCAATCGACACTATGGGCAACTGGATAGGCAAGAAGGTGCGCAGGAACGGTAAGAGGGTAAGGCAAACGATCAAGAAACTTGTAAACGAAGGTTATTTGATAGTTCATAAAAGGGGAGACACTATATCGCTCAATCCAGCGAGATCCAAGGAGATAATGGAATTGCTGAGTCGTGCACCTCAATAGTCATCAGTCATGGTGAACTCAGTACACATGATAACTCCTACTGACTCTCAGGCTTCGAAACCAGAGTAACCTCAAAATCGAAGGATTGACTCTTCTCCTTCCAAGAAGCAATCATCTCGGTAAGAAGGTTACCCAAGTAAATAGCATCCACCCAGCTCGCCTTAGGAGAGAAAACCAGCTTGAATTCGATCTTGGAATTCTCCTTCACACAACATCCCCAGAATACTGAGTGCCGCAGTCATTGAAAAACTCTTCGGGACACACCATTTACAGAACAATTATGCTTTAATCTTGTCTAGAATCGGCTTTCTCAACCCACCAGTCTCCGTGCTTCATACCCCAAGAAGCCCAAGTGGCCCCCATTACAGCCAAGAAAACTAGGAAGATCACGACAATGATGGCAATATTCTGATACACATTGAAACTCCCCGCATAGAAGAATAACCAGAGAATCACAGCTATTATGGAACCAAAGAAGCTGACGATAGACAGAGCGATTCTCCAACCCATCCCCTCAGGTTTCCTCGCGTGAAAGCCTCCTTCACCAGCCATACCCGCCCTAATAACACGCATCTCATATAAGCATAGGGAAGCAGCTTCATACCCAGTCTCCTAGACAAGAAGGATGATACTACATATTCAAGGTCCCGGTGAACCTGACAGAACCAGTTTCCTAAAAAGTGAAGTACCGGCTGATCTTCATCACATTAAAAGCCAGTAGCCTAGCGTCCCCATTCTCGAAGCTTACCACCGAAACTGAGCCGTTCCCAATCCGAAGGCCCTTCATAATCTGCGGATCAAGCCCCAAAGCCACAGAAACAGCTCCCTTCACGGGATGATAATGAGAAACCACAATCGCGTTCCCAGCCGGGTGACTAGCCGACACCGCATCAGCTCCTTCCCTGACTCGCTTCATTATTGCCGAAAACTTCTCCACACCATACTTCACATAAGAATCAGAGTAGAACTCCCTATACCAATCCGCATCCTCCCCGTACACCTGATGCACATTCCTCCCGACAAGGCTACCAAAATCAGTCTCCGTGAAACGTTCATCCACAGTAAACTTCACGCCAAGACTATCAGACAAAATCTCAGCTGTCTGAACCGCCCTCTCAATAGGACTCGAATAAATGGCTTCAAAAGGCAGCCCCTTCAAATCCCGGCCCAATTCAGATATCTGCACCCTCCCTTTCTCAGTCAAGGGAGCAGGCATCGTCCTCCCCGTAAGAACCCCTTTCGCATTGCCCTCTGATTCACCGTGACGAACAAAGAAAATCTTTGTCAAAACCGACTCCCGTTAACCCTAAACTATTTTTCCGGGTAAGACAGCTAGCTTAAGCTACTGCTTTTACGCTTATGGCCTCCAAAATCCTGTCAAGTGTTGTAATCATCGCCACGCGAGTCATAGATATGAGTGCCGCTTCATGCCTTAATGGATCCGTGCTTGCTGTACAATCGCTGAGGACGATTATTTTATAGTCCCTAACTTCAGCGTCTCTGGCAGTAGATTCCACGCAGCCATCCGAAGCGAAACCAGTGAAGATCAGTGTTGTAACTTTAAGCTTCCTGAGTATAAGCTCGAGTCTAGAGTCGTAGAACCTGTTCCTTCGTGGAGCGTCGATGAGGAAGTCTTGTTGGGTGGGCTTAAGATCATCCGCAATTTCCACGCCCCATGTTCCTTGCACACATGCCTTGGACTGTATGGAGCGTGTTTGGACAGCGTCGAAGAGGTCTGGTCTTGAAACTTGGCGTGTATATACTATGGGAATACGCAGGCTTCTAGCCGTTTCCAGAAGACGCTTGATGTTGGGGATGATCGGTCCTGCAAACGTGGGAGCCCCCGTTGCTGCAAAGGCGCCTTTCTGGTGGACGAAGTCGTTCTGCATGTCTATGACTACTATTGCTATGCCGTCGTCTTTTCCGATTTCATATCTGTGTATGTTGAGTTTCTCTTCAAATTTCATGTCTTTGACTTACTGTACATGATGTATTATCCTTTTTCCTTATGGCAGTTCAGACTATAATGCGCGTTTGGACATATTTGTTCGGACAAGTCTAACCGTGGTTAGAAACGCTCAGAAATAGGAATAACGCAACAAGTGTGCTATCCGGAGAAGGCGATACTAATGTTCTTGATTAATCGCTCCAGATCATCTATGGTCATCCAATCAGTCTTCAAATAATCACGGATTCTGGCTTCGCCTAATCCCAGTCTCACAGCCTCTCGCGTAGCGTTCCTAAAAGCCTCAATCTCAGTAGGCCTATCAACATACTCATAGCGATCATCAAACAGTTCCTTTCCCTCCCAGAACTGCTTCACATGAGTCAGCTCATGCACCGCATCCAAATACAAGGTAACATCATCCCCAGTCAAAAGATGAGGCCTCCCCACAATAATCCTCCCATCCTCATCACTCACCCTCATGTACCGAGGCTTATCCCGACCAACCTCCACCACCACCTTCTCCAACACCCCCGAAGACACCGCTTCCACCCCAAAGATACCTGCTACCGCAGGAGACTTCTCCAAGCCCTCAAAGACCTGTTTAAGCGAGTAGACGTTTGGAGCCAGCTTTCTGTTGGCTCTGAAACCATCTACGAGCTGTCCTTTCAGTAGCTTCAACGGGTCGATCTCCATCTATTGGCCAAATAAACATACAGGTAACGCGAGAAGATTCAAGACTGAATGTTATCCAAACCATTTTTATAGCGTCAATCTGACGCAACTTTACACCAATGTCCGCTCGCTTCGATGCCATCGTTATAGGTGGAGGCCATAATGGCCTCGCCTGCGCGGGATACTTAGCGAAGAGCGGAATGAAAATCCTTGTACTTGAACGCAGAGGCATCGTCGGAGGAGCCTGCACCACCGAAGAACTCATCAAAACCGCCCCAGGATTCCGCTTCAACATCTGCGCAACAGACCACATATTCATACACCTAAACCCCGTGATCCAAGACCTCCACCTCAAATCCTTCGGACTGGACTACATTAACATC
>JACQRY010000256.1 GCA_016206275.1 Nitrososphaerota archaeon | reverse complement strand
GTTGGGACATATCTGGCTTTGACGAATTCTTGTAGCATGCCGATCAGGTCGTATGAGCGTCTGGTCAAGTCTTTGGTTGATACTATGCCGACTAGCTTCCCGTCTTTGACGACGACTAGTCTTTTCACGTTCAGTGTGATCATTTTCTTCGCAGCTTCTTCGACGCTTGCATCGCTATTGATTGTGCGTAACGGCTTGCTCATGATGTCTTTGATCTTTGTGGAGGCGGGGTTGAGTCTTGGTTCCACCAGTCTTCTTAGTATGTCGCCTTGTGTAACTATTCCGACGGGTTTTCCTTCGTCAACAACAATTATGGAGCCTATTCTGAACTTGTTCATGTTCTTCACAGCTTCGAGCACTGTTGACGTTGAGGGTACGGTTTTGACATCTTCCACCATCATGTCTCTGACGTAAAGAAGGCTGCCCAATACGGTCCTATGCCTTTCACCTCATCGAAATAAGAGTTGCTGTCTGCATTCCTGTAACTTTTGACCGGGATCGTCTTCAGATCCGTGTTTGGGAGGATGCAGAGACAATGATAGGTGTCCACTTGGATTTACAGGTAGATGCTACCGGAAACGCTAATACGCAGACACTGTGATGATAAACAAAGTTATGAAACTTCGGTTTGGTCCTCAACTTCCCTCCTATGGAAGATTTGCTTCCACTGAAGCGATAGCAAAAGCTGCGGTTGAAGCTGAGGCCATGGGTTTCGACTCCATTTACATGCAGGATCACATTGAGCGTGATATGGATAATCATCTCTACCACAGCACCACGGGGTTTACCGACAAGGGTCAGGAACCTGGCGACCCTCATATCTTCGAGACGTTAACCACGGCGGCTTATTTGGCAGGGATTACCCACAGTGTCGACATTGGGATCATGGTGGTTCTACTTCCTCAAAGGAACCCCGTTGTTACCGCGAAGCAGATCGCCACGGTAGATCAGCTCTCCAAGGGACGCCTGCTTGTCGGAATAGGCGTGGGTAATGTGTCGCATAAGGGAGAGTTGGAGATCTTGGGTGTTCCTTACAAGGAAAGAGGACGGTTGACTGAAGATTACATTCGGGCTATGAAGGCTGTTTGGACTCAGCCAGTCGCCTCGTATCAAGGTAAATACGTGAGTTTTAGTGGCGGTTACTTCTATCCGAAGCCGTATACGAAGCCTCATCCCCCGTTAATAATAGGCGGTGGCTACCACTTGCAGTCGCTAGTTATGCGCCGCATCGCTGAGCTGGGTGACGGATGGGTACCTATATTGACGCCAGCGGAGATCAAGGATGGATTAGGGAAAGTCAAGGAGCAAGCTGCCCGAGTCGGTAGGTCGAACACGGAGTTCAAGGTTGTGGCCTATGAGTTTACCAGCATTGCTCCGACTTATGAGGAGGCGGAGAAGAGGTATGCGCGTGGAGTGGGTGGCCAGAGGCTTATGCAGGAACGTAAAGATACTGCGAGAATACCTGCAGAGGAGTTCAGGGAGCGATCGCTTGTCGGCTCCCCTGACGAAATTATCGGTCGGGTGGAAGAGTATCGGGAGGCAGGAGTGACTCATGTCGAGATGCTGTTCATGTGTTCAACCATGGATGAGCTCTTGGAGCAGATGAAGCTCTTCTCCAGAGAAGTGTTGCCGTCCTTCCAATGAAACCTCTTAGCTTCCTAGCCCACCTGTTTAGGGCTGCAGAGCTTGGAGTATAAGGAATCTCCGAACCAAAGTAAGATCTTGTGCGGTATTGGGGTTGGTTACTAAGAAGGATAACGTTCCTGTGTATGCGGGGAAAAAAATTCAGCTGATTTCTGCAAGAATCCCATTCCACTCAATAAATCATTGTCGGATGCGTATCAGCATTATAAACGGATGTCTAGAATTGCAAATAGCACTGGAATTAATGACAAGAGTTTCGTCAATACCTATTGGCGTACACGAAGTTACTTGAATGCTCTTGTTGAAATCAAAGGTTGTTGGGGGTGGATGCACTTCCACTTTGAGAAGCTCTTGATAAACAGGCTCATGCCTCTTCAATTCGATCCTGAAAGCCTTACTCCAAATTACAAAGCTGTAACCGTCAGAATAGAGAAACTAGACACGGTGGAGACCCGCCTCCGCCAAACTCCATTAAGCTGATACCATACGGTTAGTTTTAGAACAATCATAGATTCACTTCCGATAGCACTCTCCTGAGAAGTGCTCCAACCATTAAAAAGATTAAGAGGCAAGGCTGAATTTCTAGCCGCACTTGGAAGCAAGAAGCAACTCTGACCATGTTTCTCTCCGACGCAGAGCACTCCTATTGGTGTGGATAGGTGAACTATGGAACATAGGAGAGATGGTGGTAGCCCTATGGTCGGGATTTCAGGCTAGCAGCATAGCGCTCATAGCATTTGGGCTGGATAGCGGGCTAGAGATTTTCGCGGGTGCAGTCCTAATATGGAGTTTGCGTAAAGAGTGGAACCTGGAAGAGGAAAAGGCAACGGATCGCAAGGCCTTACGACTGCTTGGTGTGACATTCTTCGTGCTATCAGCATACATCGCTATCCAGTCTTTTGCAACCTTGCTAGGATGGGTAGAAGAACCGCGTCAGAGCTACATAGGCATAGTCCTGGTAATAACGAGTGCTGTCGTGATGACGCTGCTCTATCTAGGTAAAACTAAGATAGCGAAGAAGATTGGTTCGCGTGCTCTAAGGGCGGAAGCAATTGAAACTCTTGTGTGCGACCTTCAAGATGTAACGGTATTAGGTGGACTCGGCCTCCATGTCCTATTCGGCTGGTGGTGGGCTGACCCGGTAGCCGCCTTCTTGTTAATCCCATTCCTGCTAAAAGAAGGGTTGGAATCGTTTAGAGAGGAGAAACATTAGAAACTAACGCGCGATTCTGATATGTTCGAAAAACAGGGATGGGTTAGCCTATGTCGCTAACCCGTTGGTTTCCAGCTCAACGCAAGTGCTCCGCCTACGATCCCGATGATTGCGCCTATGAAGAAGCCGCCCATTCCGAAGAAGCTGAGTATAGAGAATATCAGTATCAGGATTCCCCAAGTATTGTACTCTTTTGGTCTGCTTCTAAGTAGGATAGCACTTATCACTACTACTGCGCCTGAGGCCAAGCCCAATAATGATATTCCACCGAACATCCATGTAGGCCCGAAGCCCATCATACGCCCTCCCATCATCCCTCCCCAGAACGGAGCCCAACTATACGCCAGAAACGTCGTAACAGCGCCGCTCACCATCATCAGGATTCCTGCCACCAATGATAGAGCATATGCAGTTGTCGGATACTGGTTCTGGACCGTTGCTTCACCCAATCTTCCTAATCACCTCCATCATACATTCCACTTTACAAGTTAAATCGGTTTGCTGAAACGATTCTGATACCGTTTTGTGGCTGGCCAAGAAGCACTTATGACCCTATTTTTGGAAGAGATGATGGTTAATGGCAGTTGGACCGACTAGGAACCTTGCTCACAGCATTGGTGACAGCGATGGCCGGCCTAGCAATTTCGCTGTTCTTGCTTGCATTGGTTTCCAGGGAGGGTGCAACCCCTCTGGACCTTATTTGGCGAATCGTCTTAGAAGGCCCACCGGCTGACATCCCTTTCTTTGTCCCCCTTGCCCCGCTTTTGTTTCTAACCACCATTCTGGCGGCTGTGGTTGGTGTAATATACTACTTCGTGATGCCAGAGATAAGGAACTACGCGGTTAGCCAAAGGTCGTCTAGCGAGGTGGCTGCAGCTCAGATGGTTATGAGGACATTAAACAATGAGGAGCAGAGGGTGATCGAGGTATTGCAGGCTCATGGCGGCAAATATCTGCAAAAATACATTACAAAAGAGGCTGGGCTATCAAAGTTGAAGACGCATAGGATCATAGCGCGGTTTGCTGAGCGCGGGATTGTCATGGTCGCAAGAAAAGGCAACACCAACGAGGTTACTCTTGCTGGATGGTTTCAGTCGAAAAACAAAAGTTAGAGAGGCGCATAGAGCGTCAAAAGCGAATTGAGTGTTGTTCATGTTACATAATTTGAGGATGGTATGCCTTTATCAGGGGATGAGCTTCACTATTCTGAAGAAACATGATAAGGCGATAGTTGGACAGGGACCAGAGTATTATTACCAAAATGACTTTCAGATGTTTGGCTCTATATCAGTCTAAATGGCATGCTTTGATATGGTAAATGCACTTTGAATTCGTCCGGTGACGCTTCGCTCAAGCGCAAGATTGGTCTGTGGCCTGCTGCTCTATCAGGCACAGGTATCATAG
>JACQRY010000018.1 GCA_016206275.1 Nitrososphaerota archaeon | reverse complement strand
TGAAGACTTCTATTCACCGCATGCACAGAAACCTTTCTTCAAGGAACTCGTTTCATTCATAACTTCGGGTCCAGTTGTAGCCGCGGTTTTGGAGGGGGATGGCGCGGTTGAAGTGGTTAGAAGAATGATTGGGTCTACGAAGAGCGCGGAAGCAGCTCCGGGGACCGTTAGGGGTGACTTTGCTTTGGGTGTAACTCAAAACATGATTCATGCTTCAGACTCCGTTGAGAGCTTCCAAAGGGAATCTAGGATCATCTTAGGATAAAGCATAGGTCTCTAAATGCTCTGGGATTCGCAAAGTTAAAACACAGGTAGATCAGTATTCAGGAATGGATGCTGATCGGCACCTTACTGGATCTGTTGGAAGATGAGCCAGAGAATACGTCAACCTGTCGTAGTTGTGCTTGGTCACGTAGACTCCGGGAAGACTTCGCTGCTCGATAAGATAAGAGGCACAGCTGTTCAAAGCAGGGAAGTAGGCGGCATCACCCAGCATATTGGCGCCAGTTTTTTCCCTATTGGGACTCTCCAAACTATCTGCGGTCCCTTGCTGAAAGGCTTGGGTGGTAAAGTGGAGGTGCCAGGGCTTCTTGTCATCGATACTCCGGGCCATGAGATATTCTCGAATCTGAGGATTAGAGGGGGGTCTGCCGCTGACATAGCAGTGCTTGTGGTAGATGTTGTGAGAGGTTTTGAGGTTCAGACCTTTGAGAGCGTGGAGATTCTGAAGAAGAGAAAGGTTCCGTTTCTTGTGGCTCTTAACAAGATTGATATGATTAGCGGGTGGCGTAAAGGCTCCTCAGCTTTCGTAACCGAGTCTATGAAGAAGCAGGATAAGGCTGTGGTTGATGCTCTTGATATGCGTATCTACTCTGTGTTGGGACATCTTTCGAGACTGGGTTTCAACTCTGAAGTTTTCAACAGGGTTCGTGACTTCACGAAGGAGATCGCAATCGTGCCTGTCAGCGCCAAGACTGGCGAGGGAATACCTGAGCTGTTATCTGTTATTATTGGTTTGACGCAACAGTTCTTGAAGTCTAAGCTTTTTGTTTCGGATGGCCCTGCTCGTGGGATAATCTTGGAGGTTGGCGAGGAACCTGGGCTGGGGCATACAGTGAATGTTATTCTTCTTGACGGCGTAATGAGGACAGGAGATTCTATTGCTTTAGGCCGGAGGGATGGACCTATCGTCACAAGCGTTAAGGCCATCCTGGTTCCGAAGCCTTTAGACGAGATACGTGACCCGCGGGACAAGTTCAAGTCTGTCGATAAGACTTATGCTGCTTCGGGAGTGAAGATCGCTGCACCTGAGCTTGAAGGAGTATTGGCGGGTTCACCTGTTTACGGGGTCACTGATGAGGAGATTGATGAAGCGAAGAAGCGGATTGAAGAAGAAGTTGCGGAGGTCATCGTAAACACTTCCTCTATAGGTGTGGTTCTCAAGTCCGAC
The DNA here is from genome assembly GCA_016206275.1 of Nitrososphaerota archaeon. GTDB lineage: Archaea > Thermoproteota > Nitrososphaeria > Nitrososphaerales > JACQRY01 > JACQRY01. Next base: position 3,881 of record JACQRY010000018.1, on the reverse strand, counting down.
GCTCTCGGCTCTCTGGAAGCGTTGGGAGACATGTTGAAGAGGAATGAGATTCCTGTGAGGATTGCGGATATTGGCCCCGTTACGAGGAGGGATATAGTGGAAGCTGAGGTTGTTGCTAGTGAGAACAAGTACTACGGTGTGGTTCTGGCGTTTAACGTTAGGATTCTCCCTGACGCTGGGGAAGAGGCTCAGGCTAGACGCGTCAAGATTTTTAGCGAGCAGATAGTTTACAATCTTCTAGAAAGTTATCTTAGATGGATGGAGACAGAAAAGGAGGCGGATACACGCGAAGGGTTCGGCCGAATCACCCCTCTATGTAGGTTCAGAGTTTTGAAAGGGATGATCTTCCGGCGTAACAACCCTGCCGTCTTTGGAGCAGAGATATTAGTCGGCAAGCTCAAGCAGAGGGCTCCTGTATTCAATATTGAGGGTAAACAAGTGGGCACCGTACACGAGATTCAGGATAAGGGGAAGACGTTGACCGAGGCTTTGGCCGGTTCTGAAGTTGCCGTGTCCATGACTGAACCGACGGTAGGCAGACAGATAAGTGAAAGCCAAGAATTGTACACTGGGCCCACAGATAATGAAGTGAAAATTCTCAAAGAAAAATATCTGGACAAACTTAGCTCAGAGGAAAGAGCTTTGTTGGAAAGTTTCTCCAAAATAAAGCGGAAGACCTCACCAATGTATGGTATATAAGACGCTATGTGTCCTGGTCATCTTGAATAGCCGTTGGAGTTTTGTATGCAAGATTTAATTACCTTGAGGGCTGGGCGTCTTCCTTAGAGACGTTTGCCAGAATACAAGCTCATCATCTCTGATCCAAAGACGGGAAAGTCTGAAGTCAAGGAGCTGAAGGGGGCAGAAGCCTCAGTGCTCGCTGGGCTTAAGATAGGGGATACTGTGGACCTGTCTTCCATTGGTGTGAAGGGTAAAATCAAAGTCACCGGAGGAAGCGACAAGGCAGGGTTCCCTATGAGGCAAGATGTGCTGGGTGGAGTTAAGCGCCACATTCTTCTTACCAAGGGAGTAGGCTTTAGAACCGGATCTGAGGGAGAGAAGCGCAGAAAACTAGTTCGGGGAAACACGGTCACAGAAGAAATCTATCAGGTTAACGCCGTCTTAGTTTAGCGGATCTAAATCTTGTCTCAAGATAGCGCTCGTGATATGTGGAAAACATCATACTCTGAAGCATATTGCTAAAGGCTTTACGCTGAAATATTTTCGGCGAAAACTAAAGTCAAGAAATATCGTAGGTTTTCTCCCATAGCGTATGGCATGGTCTAAGGCCAGAAAACAGCATGTCTAACATGCCCGCCGTATACACACCTCTCTACTTATTACCCCCTCTAAAGCCAAGTGTGATATTAAGTATGCCACCGGACAAAACAAACATTCCTAAGCAGCCTGAAATCAATATCGGTACTGCGGGTCATGTAGATCATGGTAAGACAACTATCGTTGAAGCAATAACAGGCGTATGGACAAGCGCTCACAGCGAAGAGCTACGAAGAGGCATCACAATCAAGGTGGGATACGCCGACGCAGCCTTCTACAAATGCCCGAACTGCCCACCTCCAGACTGCTACAGCACTTCCCCGAAATGCCCTAACTGCGGCTCAGAAACAAAGCTTCTAAGAGTCGTCAGCTTCGTCGACTGCCCTGGCCACGAAAGCCTCATGGCTAACATGTTGTCAGGAGCCGCAGTTATGGATGGAGCCATTCTAGTGGTGGCATCAAACGAAAAGATTCCTCAACCTCAGACTAGGGAACATCTGCTCGCTTTGCAAATGCTGGGAATGAAACAGCTAGTGATCGCTCAAAACAAGGTGGATCTGCTGGACGATGAGCAAGCCTTCGCAAGTCTTAGCGAAATAAAAAAATTCACGGAAAACACGATTGCTCAAGGAGCGCCGATCGTACCCTTGTCAGCCCAGCACCGCATCAATTTAGATGCACTGATCCATGCCACCGAGGAGTATATCAAAACACCTCAAAGGAAGTCGAATGCTCCTCCAATAATGCAGATACTTCGGTCTTTCGATGTCAATAGGCCAGGCATCAATGTGAAGGATTTGAAGGGAGGGGTAGTGGGCGGTACAATCACTGAGGGCGAATTAACGATAGGAATGGATGTGGAGATTAGACCTGGTATCTTGGACGAGAGGGGATCAAAATACAACCCGATCAGGACAAAGATCGCGAGTTTAGGTACGGGGGCGGGGATAGTTGAGAAGGTGAATCCTGGAGGGCTGGTGGCTGTGGGAACCGCACTTGATCCGACTATCACAAAGAGTGATGGACTATTGGGTTCGGTCTTGGGGCTTCCAGAGGCTCTTCCGCCGATTCTTAGTACTGTTACGTTAGAGACGGAGTTGTTTGAAATGGCTGTTGGGGCACCAGATATGGTGAAGGTTGAGAAGATTAGGGCGAATGAAGCTCTAAGGCTTAACGTGGGAACCTCGGTCACCTTGGGGACTGTCTCTTCAGCTAGGGAAGATAAGATAGAGCTAAAGTTAAGGCGTGCTGTCTGTTGCGCAGCTGACTCTAGGGCTGCAATCAGTCGGAGGATAGGTGACAGATGGAGGCTAATCGGTTCCGGGAGAGTAAAGTAGTCAGTACAGTGGCTTTGACTGAGGTCGTGCTTGACACCAGCTTCGCTATTAAGATGACTTCTGAGCCTATGGCGTCCTTCGACAGAATTGGCGTCTTGGGTAAAACCTCTTTTATTGTTCTTGAAGATGTATTACGCGAATTAGATAATATCTCAAGAAGAAATGGACTGAGAGCAAGGCAGGCGAAAGCGGCACTCCAATATGTGAATCAGTTGAAGACCGTCGAAGTCAAAGGAAGAGGTTCGTGTGACGAAAAGATCTTGCGATATGCTGTGGAGAAACATGTTCCGGTTGCTACGTTAGACGGAGAGTTGCGAAGAAAACTAAGGAAAGCTGGAATCATCGTCATAACGATGAGAGGGCGCGAGGTTTATGTGGAAGGAGTATGATGAACAGGTATTCTTCTGCAAGCAGACTGGGTATTGGTTACCAAAAGATTCTTAACCATCACTTCAACAGCCAAGTAGCTTCTGGGGGCATAGGAATCTGTTTCAGATAGTTGAGATTGATGACGTAGTGCGGATTCCGCCCAGCAGTTTTGGTAAACCCCTGAGCCAAGCTGCCCTCGAAATACTGAGAGCTAAGTATGAGAGCACTATAAACCCAGACCTCGGCTATATGATCTACATCATCAAGACTACCATAGACCCCGCTGGAAAGATCATCCCAGGGGACGGAGCAACATACCACAAGGTTACCTTCTCAGTGTTGGCGTATCTCCCGAAAATTCAGGAGATTGTTGAAGGAGAAATAGTTGAGATAACTGACTTCGGAGCCTTCGTCAGAATCGGGCCTACGGACGCTTTACTTCACCTCTCACAGATAATGGATGACTATCTCACCGCGGATGTGAAGCAAGGAATGATCACTGCAACCAAGTCAAGAAGAACCCTGAAAGTAGGCTCCAAGCTTAGAGCCAGAATTACTGCTGTAAGCCTTGGTCGAGGAGCTTCGATAGGCAAGATCGGCATAACCTGTAGGCAACCGTTTCTCGGCGCACTCGAATGGATTGAGGAAGAACTGGCTAAGCCAGCTAAAATAGTGGAGAAGAAAGCGGAGCGTAAAGCTAGCTAAACCTCGGTGCATTATGAATGGCTAAGGAGTATGCCTGTCGAAAATGTAAGGCTCTGACAACGGGAAAGGTGTGCCCAGCTTGTCATTCCACTGATTTAAGCCCTGAATGGTCTGGGCTGATAGTGATTTTCGACACTATCGCCTCGACGGTGGCCAAATCTATAAGCATCACGAAGCCTGGAAGATACGCTC